>JBAPWU010000391.1:0-30834 GCA_049283855.1 Kineosporiaceae bacterium | reverse complement strand
GGGTGCTCTCGGTCGGCCCCGAGTCGACGGTCGCCCTGCTCGCCGGCGCCACCGTCGCGCCGCTGGCCCACGGCGACGCCGCTCGGGCGGCGACCCTCACCTCCGCCCTGTGCCTGGTCGTGGCCGGCTGGTGCCTGATCGCCCGGATGGCCCGGCTGGGCGTGATCGCCGACCTGCTCTCCCAGCCGCTGCTGGTCGGCTACCTCGCCGGCGGCGCCGTTCTGATGGTGGTCGGCCAGCTCGGGCGGGTCACCGGAACGTCGGTGGACGGCGACACGATCGTCGCCCAGCTCCGGTCGTTCCTGTCCGTGGCCGGCACGACCCATCGGGCCACCCTGGCCGTCGCCGCGGGCACGCTCACCCTGCTCCTGCTCATCATCTGGCTGCGGCCGACGTGGCCCGGCCCCCTGATCGCCGTGGTCGCGGCCACCACTGCCAGTGCGGTGTTCGACCTGGCCGACCGCGGGGTCAGGGCCGTGGGCGAGGTCCCCTCCGGCCTGCCCGGGCTGCACCTGCCGCTGGTCGGGCTGGAGGACCTGAGGTCGCTGGCCCTGGCCGGGCTCGGCGTGGCGGTGGTCGCCTACAGCGACAACACCCTGATCGGGCGCGCGTTCCGGCCGCTGCCCGATCCGGAGAGCACGGAGCCGGTCTCGACCGACGTCGACCCGCAGCAGGAGTTGGTGGCCCTCGGCGGGGTCCATCTGGCGTCGGGGCTGTTCGGCGGCTTCCCGGTGTCCTCGTCCGGGTCGCGGACGGCGCTGGCCATCGCGGCGGGGGCCCGCAGCCAGCTGTACTCGCTGGTCGCCGCCGCCTGCATCGTGGCCGTGCTGTTCGTCGCCGGGCCGCTGCTGTCGCAGCTGCCGGCGGCCGCCCTGGGCGCCGTGGTGCTCTACGCGGCGAGCAAGCTGGTCTCCTGGCACGACGTCGTGCGGCTGGCACGGTTCCGCACCACCGAACTGGTGCTCGCGATCATCGCCTGCCTCGGCACGGTGGTGTTCGGGATCCTGGCCGGGGTCGGCGTGGCGATCGCGCTGAGCGTGCTGGAGATGACGCAGCGGCTGGCCCGGCCGCACGAGGGGGTGCTCGGCCGGGTGCCGGGCATGGCCGGGATGCACGACGTCGACGACTACCCGGACGCCACCACGCTGCCGGGGCTGCTCGTCTACCGGTACGACGCTCCGCTGTTCTTCGCCAACGTCGGCGATCTGCGGCGGCGGGCGGTGCTGGCCGTGGAGGTGGAGAACCAGGCCGATCCCGCGCATCCGGTGCGCTGGTTCATCCTCAACGTCGAGGCCAACGTCGAGATCGACATCACCGCCGCCGACGGGTTGCGCGCCCTGCACGGCGACCTGGCCGAGCGCGGGGTCCGGTTCGGCCTGGCCCGGGTCAAGCGCGACCTGCACCTGCCACTGGAACGGGCCGGACTGGTCGAGCTGATCGGTGCGGACATGCTGTTCCACACCCTGCCGGTGGCCGAGGAGGCCTACCTCGCCTGGGCCGCCGCCCACCCCCAGCCGGAGGTGACGAGCGGGTCCTAGAACCGGAACTGGCCGGTCAGCTGACGCAGCTCCGCCGCCATCCGGGCCAGCTCGTCGGTGGCCTGCTGCGTCTGGACCACGGCGGTGCTGGTGGCATCGGCGGCGTCGGCCACCTGCCGGACATCGTTGCTCACCTGCTGGGAGCCGCCGGCGGCCTCCTGCACCGACCGCGAGATCTCGGCCGTGGTGGCGGTCTGCTCCTCCACGGCCCCGGCGATCGTGGTCTGCAGGGAGCTGATCGAACCGACCGTGCCGCTGATCTGCGCGATCGCCACCACCGCGCGCTGGGTGTCGGTCTGGATGGCCTCGACCCGCGCGGAGATGTCGCTGGTGGCGACGGCGGTCTGCTGGGCCAGTTCCTTGACCTCGTTGGCCACCACCGCGAACCCCTTGCCGGCCTCGCCGGCCCGGGCCGCCTCGATCGTGGCGTTGAGGGCGAGCAGGTTGGTCTGCTCGGCGATGGCGTTGATCAGTGCGATCACCTTGCCGATCTCCTGCGAGGAGTCGCCGAGGGTGGCCACGGTCTCCTGGATCGCCTCCGCCTCGGTCGCCGCCGCGCCGGCCGTCGAGGCTGCCTGGGCGGCGTTGTCGGCGATCTCCCGGATCGAGGCGTTCATCTCCTCGGCGGCCCCGGCGACGTTGGCCACGCTGGCGGTGACCTGGGTCGAGGTGGCCGCCATCGCCGAGGCCTTGGCCGAGGACTCCTGCGCCGATGCGGCGATCTGGCTCGTCGTGGCGGACAACTCCTCGCTGGAGGCGGCCACCGCGTCGGCGGTGGAGCTGACCGACGCGACCACGGACGTGAGTGATTCGGCGGCGGCGTCCAGGTCGGCGGCGACCCGGCCGATCTCGTCGCGGGTCCGCACCCCGCTGCGCACGGTCAGGTCGTTGCGGGCCAGCGCCTGGGCGACCGCCCCGGTGTGGGTCAGGGCGGCCCTGATCTGCCGCGCGAGCAGCAGCGCGACCGCACCGGCGCCGACCAGCCCACCGATCAACAGCGCCAGCACCAGGATCCGCTCGCGCCGGTAGCCGGCCCGGGCCTCCTCCGCCCGCTGGGCGGCCTCGGCCTTCTCGGCGTCGTGCATCGACGCCAGCGCCTCGAGCGCGGCGGAGATCACCGGATCGGCACCCGTGGTCCGCTGCTGCTGGAACCCCGCGAGGTCCCCCTTCTGCGCCAGCGGCAGCAGCGTGGCGTCACGGAACCTCTGGTACGCGGCCCAGTTGTCCTCGAAGTCCCCGAACTCCGATCGGTCGGCCTTGCCGGACCGGTACTCGGCCCACCGCTTGGTCGCGTCTGCCGAGGCCTCGGTCATCGTGGCCCTCGCCGTCGCCCGGCCCGCGTCGTCCCCGGCGATCGCGAACAGCAACAGCCCGGCCCGCGCCGTCAGAACGCTGTTCTGGATCTCGCCCAGGTTCACCGCGGGAAGCAGGTTCTCGTGGTAGACCCGCTCGGTGGCCCGGGCCGTGGAGCCCAGCTGGACCACGGCCAGCGCCGCCGCCGAGCCACCGGCGAGCGCCGTCACCAGCGCCACCAGAAGGATCTTCACCAGGATCGGCAGGTCACCGATCCGCAGCCTCCGCGAGCCGCCGGTCGTGGCCAAACGCGACTCACTAGACATCTGGGCAACTCCTCGTCCGACGGCGCCACCCGGAGCGGGTGCGGGTGGTCTCGCCCGGGGTATCGACCCCGCCACGGCCCCCCTTGAGGCCCCCGGCCGGTAGGCTCGCCGCCCGACCGCCCCGATCGCTGCACGAGAGGCTGTGCTCATGGTGACCTCGGCATCCGCACCGGCATCGCCGCAGGTGCTCGGCACCGCTGAGCACCTCGGCCTCGCCGAGCAGTACGCGGCGCACAACTACCACCCGCTGCCGGTCGTGCTCAGCCACGGCGAGGGCGCCTGGGTGACCGACATCGACGGGCGCCGCTACCTCGACTGCCTGGCGGGGTACTCGGCGCTCAACTTCGGCCACGGCCACCCGCGCCTGCTGGCCCGCGCCCATGCCCAGCTCGACCGGCTGACCCTGACCAGCCGCGCGTTCCACAACGACCAGCTGGGCCCGTTCGCCCGCGACCTGGCCGCCCTCACCGGCAAGGACATGATCCTGCCGATGAACACCGGCGCCGAGGCGGTCGAGACGGCGATCAAGGTGGCCCGGCGCTGGGGCCAGGAGCGGCACAAGGCCGACCCCGAGCGCGCCAACATCATCGTGATGGCCCACGGGTTCCACGGGCGCACCACCACGATCATCAGCTTCACCACCGACGAGGAGGCCAGGCGCGGCTACGGCCCGTACACCCCCGGCTTCCGGATCGTGCCCTACGGGGACGCCCAGGCCGTGGCCGCGGCGATGGACGACGACACCGTGGCGGTCCTGCTGGAGCCGATCCAGGGCGAGCGCGGCGTCGTGCTGCCGCCCCCGGGGTTCCTGAGGGCGGTCCGCGAGCTGTGCACGACGCACGGCGTGCTGATGCTGGCCGACGAGATCCAGTCGGGCCTGGCCCGCACCGGGGCGACGTTCGCCTGCGACCTCGAGGACGTCGTCCCCGACGTCTACATCATGGGCAAGGCCCTCGGCGGTGGACTGCTGCCGGTCTCGGCGATCGCCGCCGACCACGACGTGCTCGACGTGATCACCCCTGGCTCGCACGGGTCGACCTTCGGCGGGAACCCGCTGGCCGCGGCGATCGGGCACGAGGTGGTGGCCATGCTGGCCACCGGGGAGTTCCAGGAGAGCGCGCGCCGGCTGGGGGCCCTCCTCACCGAGGGCCTGGCCACCCTGCCCCAGGACAAGATCCTCGCCGTCCGCTGCCGTGGCCTGTGGGCCGGGATCGACGTCGACCCCGGGTTCATCACCGGGCGTGAGCTGTGCGAACGGCTGCTGGAGCGCGGGGTGCTCGCCAAGGACGCGCACGGCTCGACGATCCGGCTGGCACCGCCCCTGGTGGTCACCGCCGAGGAGATCGCCCTGCTGGTCGACACGATCCGGGACGCGGTCGACGGGTAGCCCCCACGGCCACGGGCCGGTCCGAACGACTCGGGACCATCCTCCCGATCGAGTGAGGTTAGGCATTACTAACCTCGTCGGCAGGCGTGAGAGAGTCGACGTCGGTCTCGCCCGCCCGGGAGGATGAAACGTGAACGAAGCAGCCGGTGACGGCAGCGCGGGCACCCGCCTCAGCGCCCTGGCCAGGGGTGGCCGGGCGAGGGTGACCGGCATCGACTCGGCCACCCCGGTGCCCGTGGCGCAGCGGCTGCGCGATCTGGGATTCCGGGCCGACACCACCGTCAGTTGCCTGCGCCGTGCCCCCCTCGGCAGCCCGACCATCTACCGGGTCGGTGAGTCCGACGTGTGTCTGCGGCGCAGCGAGGCCGACCACGTCACGGTGGAGGTTCAGCGGTGATGGGCGGGCACCACGGTCATGAGGGATCGCACCGGATCGCGGCCGCGGGGGCCGGGATCGCCTTGATCGGCTGCCCGAACGCCGGCAAGTCGAGCGTCTTCAACCACCTCACCGGCATGCGCGCCCGCACCGCGAACTACCCCGGGGTGACCGTCACCTGGTCCCAGGGCCGGGTCGGCCGCGGCGCCGACGCCGACCTCGACGCCGACACCGGCGTGAACATGGCGGACCTGCCCGGCACGTACGGGCTGACCCCGGTGAGCCCGGACGAGCAGATCGTGGCCGATCACCTGGCCGGCCGGCTGGAGGGCATGGACGCGCCGGACGCCCTGCTGGTCGTGGTCGACGCCACCACCCTGCGCCGCTCGCTGTCGCTGGTGGGGCAGACCCTGGCCACCGGCAAGCCGTGCGCCGTCGCCCTGACCATGATGGACGAGTTGCGGGCCAGGGGCGGCCAGCTGGACGTCGCCGCGCTCTCCCGGGCGCTCGGCGTGCCGGTGCACGAGGTGGTCGGCCACCGGGGCCGCGGCATCACCGCGCTGCGCGAGAGTGTCCTCGCCTGGCCGACCTGGCCGGTGGCCGTGGTCGCGCCGCCGGTGGAGGACTCCGCCGAGCTGGACGGCTGGATCGCCTCCGTCGCCGAGCGCGCCGGGTACCGCCCGGCCGAGGCGTCCACGGTCACCCGGGGGATCGACCGGGTGCTGCTCCACCCGCTCTGGGGAGTGCTGGCCTTCCTCGCCGTGATGTTCCTCTTCTTCCAGACCATCTTCACCGCGGCGACCCCGCTGATGAACCTGATCGAGGCGCTGTTCGGCCGGCTGGCCGACGCCGCCGCGGCACACATCGGCAATCCGACGCTGGCCGACTTCGTCGGCACGGCGCTGATCGGCGGCGTCGGGGGGGTGCTGGTGTTCCTGCCCCAGATCGTGCTGCTGTTCTTGATGATCTCCCTGCTCGAAGGGGTCGGCTACCTGTCCCGGGCGGCCTTCCTGATGGACCGGGTGATGGCGCTGAGCGGCCTGGACGGACGAGCGTTCGTGGCCATGCTCTCCTCCGTGGCCTGCGCGATCCCGGGCATCATGTCCACCCGCACCATGCCCTCCTCCCGCGACCGCCTCGCCACGATGCTCTCGGCACCACTGATGACCTGCTCCGCGCGGTTGCCGGTCTACCTCCTGCTGGTCTCCCTGCTCGTGCCCCACCACGCCCGCTGGGGGCCCCTGGGTCTGCAGGGCCTGGTGCTGTTCCTGCTCTACCTCGCCGGCGGCGTGTCCACGCTGATCGCGGCGTCATTGCTGAAGAGCACGTTCCTGCGCCACGGCGGGCTGCCGTTCTACCTGGAACTGCCGCCCTACCGGGTTCCGTCGGTACGCACCGTGGCGCTGTCGATCTGGTCCGCCGCGTCGACCTTCCTGCGCAAGGTGGCCACGATCATCCTGGTCGCCAGTGCGGTGCTGTGGGCGCTGATGAGCTTCCCCACCCGCCACGCCGAGACCCTGGGCATGGCGCCGGACCGGGCCTCGGCCTACGTGCTCGACCACAGCTACGCCGCGAGTGCGGGCCGGGCGATCGAGCCCGCGTTCGCCCCGCTCGGCTTTGAATGGCGGATCAACGTGGGGCTGGTCGGCGCGATGGCCGCCCGCGAGGTGTTCGTCGCCACGCTCGGCCAGGTGGTGGCGGCCGAGAACGCCGAGGACCCCCAGGAGTCCCTGCGCGCCCTGACCTACACCGACGGCCCCCGGGCGGGCGAGCGGGTGTTCACCCCGCCGACGATCGTCGCCCTGCTGACCTTCTTCGTGTACGCGATGCAGTGCATCTCGACCCTGGCCGTGATGCGCCGGGAGTCCAACTCCTGGCGCTGGCCCGCACTCGCCTTCGCCTACATGTCCGCCCTGGCCTGGATCATGGCCTACCTGGCCCGCCTGGTCACGATCGCGATCACCTGATGGCTGCCCCCATCGCGCTGCACCACGAACGCACCGACGACCCGCGCACCCTGAGCTGGCGGGTGCGGCACACCCTCGACCCGGAGCCCGGCCTGCCCCTGCCCGAGGCCCTCGAACGGCTGGTCTCCTCCGGCGTCCTGGCCGGTGCCACCCTCGCCCTCGACCAGATCGACACCACGTTGGCTCCCGAGCGGTCCTGGCGCACCGACGGTGCGGCCGTGCGCGCCGCCGTCCAGGCCGCCGTCCGCGCCCAGGAGCAGCGGCTGGACGACGCGAGCCCGGCCGAGCGGGACGCGGCCCTGGCCCGGATCGCTCGTGAGGTCGCCGCCGCAGTGGTCGCTCCGATCGCCACCGCGCACGGCGGGCAGCTCGAGGTGGTGCGGGCCGAGGACGCCGTGGTCGTCGTGCGCCTGACAGGTGCCTGCCACGGCTGCCCGGCCTCCGCGACCACCCTGCACCAGCGCCTGGAACACGAGCTGCGCCAACGCCTTCCCTGGGTCCGCGGGGTGCAGGTCGCCGAGGATCACCGGCACGACCGCCCCGCGCGTAGGGTTTGAGCATGCCCGACGTCGACGACTACTTCGCCACCCTGGATGGGCCCACCCGCGCCGCGTTCACGGCGATCCGTGACGTCGTCCTGGAACTGGCGCCCGAGGCCGAGCAGGCGACGAGCTACGGCATGGCCGCGCTGAGGTACCGCAGGAAGCCCCTGCTGGGGTTCCTGGCCACCGCGAAGCACCTGAGCGTCTTCCCGTTCAGCCCGTCGGCCATCGACGCCGTGCGGGACCGGCTCGACGGCTTCACCCTGTCCAAGGGCACCATCCGGTTCACCCTGGCCACCCCGCTGCCCGACGACGTCGTGCGTGACCTGGTCCGGTTCCGGATCGCCGAGATCACCGGCGCCCGATGAGCCCCTTCCTGCCGCCTGCCCGGGCGTCCGAACGGACGCCGTCCGCGCAGGTGGCGGCCCTGCTGGCGGGGCGCCGTCCCGGGCATTCGCTGCCCAGCGCGATGTACTCCGATCCGGCGGTGCACGCGCAGGACCTCGCCCACGTGTGGCACCGCGAGTGGGTGTTCGCCGGCCACGAGTGCGAGCTCGCCGAGACCGGCGCCTATCTCACCCTGACCGTCGGCGACTATCCGATCCTGGTGGTGCGCGGCACCGACGGCCGGCTGCGCGCACTGCACAACGTCTGCCGCCACCGCGGCTCGATGCTGTGCGAGGCGCCCGCCGGCAACACCCGCCGCAAGATCGTCTGCCCGTACCACCAGTGGGTCTACGAGCTCGACGGCACCCTGTTCCGGGCGCGGGCCATGCCCGAGGACCTCGATCCGGCCGACCACGGGCTCGCCGCGGCGCACTGCGCCACCCTCGGCGGCCTCGTCTACGTCTGCGTCGCCGAGGATCCCCCGAGCCTCGAGCCGATGCGGGCGATGGTCGAGCCGTACCTGGCGCCGTACGACCTCAGCCACGCCGTGGTCGCCCACTCCTCGACCATCGTCGAGCGCGGCAACTGGAAGCTGGTGATGGAGAACAATCGCGAGTGCTACCACTGCCGGCTCTCCCACCCCGAGCTGTGCCGCACCTTCCCGGAGGCGCCGCTGCACTCAGGGGGCGGGTCGGCCGAGGAGGTCCGGGCCACCGCCGACCTGGTCGAGCGGTGTGAGGCGGCCGGGTTGCCGAGCCGGTTCGCCATCGCCGCGGACCACCAGTTCCGGGTGATGCGCATGGCCCTGCTGGACGGCGCCCGCTCGATGACGCTCGACGGTACTCCCGCCGTCACCCGCCGCTTCGCCGTCCTGCCCGACGACGATCTCGGCGACGTGCTGCTATACCACTACCCCTCGACCTGGTGCCACCTCATGGGCGACCATGCAGTCACCTTCCGGATGCTGCCGCTGTCGCCGACCACCACCGAACTCCGCACCACCTGGCTGGTCCCGGCCGGGGCGGTCGACGGCGTCGACTACGACCTGTCCCGGCTGACCGAGGTCTGGCTGACCACCAACGCGCAGGACACGGCCCTGGTCGAGCGCACCCAGCGCGGGGTGTCCTCCCCCGCGTACCGCCCCGGCCCGTACTCGCCCGTGGAGGAGGAGGGCGTGATCCAGTTCATCGACTGGTATGCCCGCGTCCTCGGCGGGCGGCTGGCCTCGACCCCTGGGGAGCCCTGATGAGAGACGATCCGCTGCTGCGGCCCTTTGCGTTGCGCCATCTGCAGCTGCGCAACCGGATCTTCTCCGCGGCCCACGAGCCAGCGTACTCCGAGGACGGCATGCCCAAGGACCGCTACCGGCTCTACCACGTCGAGAAGGCCCGCGGCGGAATCGGTCTGACCATGACCGCCGGCTCGGCGGTGGTGGCGCAGGACAGCCCGCCGGCGTTCGGCAACCTGCACGCCTACGACGATGCGATCGTGCCCTGGATCCGCCGGATGACCGACGAGGTGCACGAGCACGGCACCGCCTGCATGATCCAGCTGACCCATCTCGGGCGGCGCACCGGCTATGGCCAGGGTGATTGGCTGCCGGTCGTGGCGCCGTCCGCACTGCGCGAGCCCGCTCACCGCACGATCCCCAAGGAGGCCGAGGACTGGGACATCGAGCGGATCGTGCGGCAGTACGCGGACGCCGCCGAGCGGATGCAGGCCGGCGGGATGGACGGGATCGAGATCGAGGCCTACGGCCACCTGCTCGACCAGTTCTGGTCGCCGCTGACCAACCACCGCGAGGACGCCTACGGCGGCTCGTTCGAGAACCGGATCCGGTTCGGGCTGGAGGTGCTGCACGCGATCCGGGCCCGGGTGGGCCGGGACTACCTGGTCGGCGTGCGGATGGCCGTCGACGAGGTCAAGCCCGGGGGGATCGACACCGCCACCGGGCTGGCCATCCTGGCCCGACTGGAGGCCGAGCATCTGATCGACTTCGTCAATGTGATCCGCGGGTACATCGCCACCGAACCGGATCTCGCCGAGGTGATCCCGATCCACGGCATGCCCTCTGGGCCGCACCTGGACTTCTGCGGCACCGTTCGCGCGCAGACCCGGCTGGCCGTGCTGCACTCGGCCAAGATCGACGACGTCTCCACGGCCCGGTACGCGATCGTCGAGGGCAGGCTCGACCTGGTCGGCATGACCCGCTCCCACCTCGCCGAACCGCACCTGGTGCGCCGGATCGAGGACGGCGAGGAGAGCCGGATCCGACCGTGCGTGGGGGCGACCTACTGCCTCGACCGGATCTACGAGGCGGGCGAGGCCCTGTGCATCCACAACGCGGCCACCGGGCGGGAGGGCACGATGCCCCACACCATCGCCCCCGCGGACGTCGTCCGCCGGGTCGTGGTCGTGGGGGCTGGCCCGGCCGGGCTGGAGGCGGCCCGGGTGGCCGGCGAGCGCGGTCATTCCGTCACGGTGCTGGAGGCGATGCCGCTGCCCGGCGGGCAGGTGCGCCTGGCCGCCCGCAATCCCCGGCGGCGCGACCTGATCGGGATCGTGGACTGGCGCGTGGCCGAGCTGGCCCGGCTCGGCGTCGCACTCCACTGCAACGTCTACGCCGAGGCGGACGACGTGCTCTCCCTGGCACCGGACGTCGTGATCGTGGCCACGGGCGGGCTGCCCCAGCTGCCCGAGCTCTCCGAGGGCACGGACCGGCTGGTGAGCAGCTGGGACGTGATGGGCGGGGACGTGACGCCGACGGGCGAGGTGCTCCTCTACGACGACAACGGCACCCATTCCGCCCTGTCGGCGGCCGAGAGGATCGCCCGGTCGGGGGCCGCGCTCGAGCTCGTCACGCCCGAGCGGATGCTCGGGATCGAGGTGGGCGGCATGAACCACGTGCCCTACGCCCGGGCGTTCAACGAGACCGACACCCGGATCACCCTGAACCAGCGGGTGCTGGCGGTGCGCCGCGAGCAGGGCCGGCTGCGGGTCGAGATCGGCTCGGACCACAGCCCCCACCGGGTGGTGCGCCAGGTGGACTGGGTGGTGGCCGACCACGGGACCGCGGTGAACGCCGAGCTGTACCTCGAGCTCACGGCGGGCTCGACCAACCTCGGCGCGGTCGACCACGCGGCGCTGATCGCCGGCCGACCACAAACGCTGATGCGCAACGAGGACGGCGACTATCAGCTGTTCCGGATCGGTGACGCCGTGGCCGGGCGCAACATCCATGCCGCGATCTACGACGCCCTGCGCCTGGTCAAGGACCTCTGACCCGAACGGCTCTGCCCGCCGCCCTCCCGGAGCCCTCGTCGATCAGGGGCAGATCGGTGCGGACGACGCTGCTGTCGCCCGGATCAGCTGCTCCAGCAGGCCGAAGTCGATCTGGTCTGGCCGACGGTAGCGGATACAGCCTCTTCCGGCGTCCTTCAGCTGATCGCGGTGTGGATCGAGCACGTCCTTGTTCAGGATGTAGACCGAGATGTAGTGCTTCTGGCTGTTGAAGGCCACCTCGACGACACCGTTGCGGCTGTAGCTCGGCATTCCATACTGCATGCCCTCGGTGTAGCCGGCCAGGCCGTTCAGACAGAGGTCCCTGACCCGGTTCAGCGCCTCCAGCCGGTCGTTGGGGACGGTGGCAAGGTACTCGTCGACAGTGACCGCAGTGCTCTGCATGGTGATCTCACCCTTCATCAACGGCGACAGTGCGGCGGTAGACCCGGGCTTCCCAGGGTTGCAGCGACAGCCGGTGGTGCGCCGGGTCGGGTGCCGGGGCGTTGGTGAGCAGCACCTCCGCGCGCTCCCAGGCGGCGGCGTCAGGGATCTGGTCGGCCATCGCGGTGCGGCCCGACACGTTGGCCAGCACGAGCAGTTCGACCGCGCCGAGCCGGCGGGTGAACGCGTAGATCTGCTCGTGCTCCGGCAGCAGCATGGTGAAGTCCCCGTGCACGACGGCAGGTTCGGTGTGCCGCAGGCGGATCAGGGAGCGGTAGTGATGCCAGACCGACTCCGGGTCGGCCACCTCGGCGGCGGCGTTGATCTCGCGGTGATTCGGGTTGACCGGGATCCACGGATCCCCGGTGGTGAACCCGCCGTGCGGACCGGAGTCCCACTGCATGGGGGTGCGGGCGTTGTCCCGCCCCATCGCCCGCAGCGCGGTCAGCACCTGCTCGGGCGCCTGACCCGCGGCCACGGCCTCGGCATAGTGGTTGATCGACTCGATGTCGCGGAAGTCGTCGATCCCGGCCAACGGGGCGTTGGTCATGCCCAGTTCCTCGCCCTGGTAGATGTACGGGGTGCCCCGATGCAGGTGCAGCAGGGTGCCCAGGAGCGTGGCCGAGCGCACCCGGTGTACCCCGTCGTCACCGAACCGCGACACCACGCGCGGCTGGTCGTGGTTGTTCCAGTAGAGGCTGTTCCACCCGACGTCGGCCAGGCCGGCCTGCCATCGGCCGAAGGTGGCCTTGAGGTCCCGCAGGCGGAACGGGCGCAGATCCCACTTCGAGCGTCCGCGGTCGAGCTGGACGTGCTCGAACTGGAACACCATGTCCACCTCGCCCCGGACGGGGTCGGTGTAGAGGCGGGCCAGCTCGACCGTGCAGCCCGGCGTCTCGCCCACGGTGAGGAACTGCCCGGGCCGGTCGGCGAACACCTCGCGGTGCATCTCCTGCAGGTACTCGTGCACGCGGGGCCCGTTCAGGTAGGACGGGCTGCCGTCACCCCACCTCCCCTGATCCACCACGCCGTCGGGCAGAGCCGGATCCTTGGAGATCATGTTGATCACGTCCATCCGGAACCCGTCGACGCCCCGGTCGAGCCACCAGCGCATCATCGCGTAGATCGCCTCGCGGACCTGCGGGTTCTCCCAGTTCAGGTCGGGCTGCTTGGGCGAGAACAGATGCAGGTAGTACTCGCCGGTCGCCTCGTCGAAGGCCCAGGTGGACCCGGAGAAGAACGAGTGCCAATTGGTCGGTTCGGCGCCCGGGGCTCCCCCGGCCTTCCCGTGGCGCGGCGGGCGCCACCAGTACCAGTCCCGCTTCGGGTTGTCGGTGGACGAGCGGGACTCGACGAACCACGGGTGCTCGTCCGAGGTGTGGTTGACCACCAGGTCCAGCACCAGCTTCATGTCCCGCGCGTGCACCGCCTCGAGCAGCGCGTCGAAGTCCGCCAGGGTCCCGAAGACGGGCTCGATGCCCTGGTAGTCGCTGATGTCGTACCCCGCGTCGTCCTGCGGCGAGGGATACACCGGTGACAGCCAGATCACATCCACCCCGAGGTCGGCCAGGTACCCCACCCGGGCCGTGATCCCCGGCAGGTCACCGATCCCGTCGCCGTCGGAGTCGGCGAAGCTGCGCGGGTAGATCTGGTAGACGACCGCCGACGTCCACCACGCGGGGCCGGCCTCCGGCCCGCCCCGCGGGATCATCTCGTCGCTGGTCTGGCGACCGCTCATCCGCCGTCAACTCCCTCGTCGCGCGGGCCCGTCGCCGGCGATGACCTGCCGGCATGCCCGTGGATTCACCGTAGCGACAGTTCGACGCGTCGGTGGAGGTCGGGCGTCAGGTCAGCGCGCGGCGCAGGGTCTCGAACCGGCGAGCCCAGATGCGCTGGGTGAGAGCGGCTTCCGGGGCGAAGACCTCCGAGGCGTGGCCCCATCGCCCGCGATCGTCAGCACATCCCACCCCCGTCAGGGGTGGTAGAGCCGGCCGGGTCAGGAGCCCGACGGGCCCAGGGGCGGGGTGTCGGCCGAACCGCCGGCGGGATCGGGCTCCTTGAGCTCGATGAAGAGCGAATGCGTGACCGTGTCACCGATGTTCTCCCCCGAGTGTTCCTGCGCGGACACCCAGCGGACCTGACCGGCCGGGAGCTGCACCTCGGCCTGCCGCCCGCCGGAGGTGAGTCGCCGGGCGAACGAGGTCAGGGTGTACATCACGGTGTCGGGGTGGGTGTGCGGCAGGGTGCGGTCCCCCGGCCGGTCCAGGTACTCCAGCACCCGCACCCGGTGGTTCTCGAAGATCACCGTGTACAGGTCCGGGTTGGTCACTGCGGGATCGGTGCTCATGCTCGCCTCCGTCTGCCAACGCATCACCTCGGACACGGCGGGCCACCTGCCACCGCTTTATGGGACGCTGGTACCATCATGGCATGGATGTTCCATATGAGTCCACGGGCCGGAGCGCACAGAAGGCCCGGACCCGACGCCTCCTGGTCGAGGCCACCCGACGCCTGATGGCCGAGGGGATCACCCCCACCGTCGAGGCGGCCGCCGCGCAGGCGGGCATCTCCCGGACCGCCGCCTACCGGTACTTCCCCAACCAGCAGGCCCTGGTCCTGGGCGCGCACCCGGAGACCCAGCGGGCCTCCCTCCTGCCCGATCCGGCCCCCGAGGACCCCGCGGAACGGCTCGACCTGGTCATGGCCGAGCATCTGCGCACCCTGCTGGAGTGGGAACCGCAGCTCCGCGCCACCCTGTGGCTGTCCCTGGACCCGGGCGCCGGCGCGGCGCAGCTTCCGCTCCGGCAGGGCAGGGTCATCGGGTGGATCGAGGACGCCCTGTCCCCGCTCCACCGCACTCATCCCGGTCTCGACACCCACCGGCTCGCCATCGCCGTCCGGTCCGCGACCGGGATCGAGTCGCTGGTCTGGCTCGTGGACGTCGCACGCCTGCCCCGGGAGGAGGCTGTCGCCGTCCTGCGCGACACCGCACGCGCCCTGCTGCACACCGCGCTCAGCGGCGGCGCGGCGGCCTGACTACTGCCCCGGCTCGGCGCGGAACCGGAACGCCGACACCCCGGCCAGCAGCTCATCGCTCAGGGTGCTCAGCTCCATGGCGCTGGCCTGGGTGAGTTCGATCTCGGCGACGGTCATGCTCGCGGCCGCGGCGATCCTGGTCACTCCCTCGGCGATCCTGGTCGACCCCGTGGCCGCGTCGTTGATGCCGGTGTTCATCTCGCGCGTCGTCGCCGTCTGCTCCTCGACCGCACCCGCGATCGTGGTCTGGTATTCGTTGATCTTGGCAATCACGCCGGCGAAGTCGCCGATCGCCGTGCTGGCGCGCTCCGAGTCGTCCTGGATCGCCTGCACCCGGCTGGAGATGTCCTCGGTCGCCCGGGCCGTCTCCTGAGCGAGCTGCTTGACCAAGGCCATCAGGACGACACCCGCCCCCACGATGATCATCCAGATGGTCCAAACGAGCCGGCGCTGGGCCGCGACCTGCTCGGCCGCGAGTCCCTTCCCCCGCTCGTCCAGCGCCTCGATCGCGGCGCCCACCGCCTCGTCGGTGGCGTCGTTGGCCTTCTGGATGTTCTCCCAGTCGGCCCGCGCCGTGCGCTGGTCGGCGATCGCGGCGTCGACATAGGCACCGATTCCCTTGATGTAGGCGGCGAACGCCGGTTCGAGGGCGGCCACCTCCTTGGGCGGGTTCTCACCCAGGTCCAGCGCCTTCAGCGCGTCCAGCCGGGTCGTGATCTTCTGGCTGTCGTCGGCGAGCTCGGCCTTCTCCTCAGCCGGATCCGGCCGCACCGACGCCTTGTACCCGTCGACCTTCAGCTCGCTCGCCCGGGTGTCCAGCTCACGGACCAGCATCTGCGCGGTGCTCTGACGGGCCATCGCCGTCTCCAGCCCACGGAACTGCCCGACGGTCGACAACGCCGCGGCGCCGAGGGAACACGCGGCGACGAAGGCGGCACCACCGAGGATCAGCAGCCTTCTGGTCACGGACAGCGAACGAAGCTCCACCAGGCACCTCCGCGAGCGCGGATCGACAACCAGTCAGGAGGGTCTTCGACCGTCTCGGGTTCCCTCCTTGACCGCTCATGCCCTGCGGTCAGGTGTCATCGCCTGCGCGCGGATCCATCACCAGCTTCTCGAGATCGGCCCAGCTGGTGCTCCACTGCGTCAGCGGCTCGAGCACCTGCTCCATCACCGAGAGCTGCTGATCGAAGGCCGTCAGTTGGGCCTGCATCGCCTCGATGCTGCGGCGCTGAGCGGCGATCGCACTGCCCATCGCCCCGATCTGCGCCGCCGAGAGCGCTCCCGGCCGCGGGATGGAGGGCATCAGGGGGAGCGAGGACATGTTCGGCACCAGGCCTGCGAGCCCGGTCAGGCCAGCCAGCCCGGTGAGCCCGGCCAGCTTCTCCGTCACCCCGCGGAGTTGGCCGATCAGGTCGTTGACCGGCCCAGGGACCGGCCCAGGGACCGGCCCAAGGGACTTCTCGTCGTCCTTGTCCATCGGTTCCTCCTCGAGCCGCCCGGCCGCCCGGAGCACCGGCCGGCACCCCGAACGTATCCATCCCGCGTGTCCCTGACCATGGCCCCTGTCGCGCGGGCTCGGGTGGTGCTGGGCTGGAGGGGTAGCCCACCCCGGTGAGGTGAGGCCCATGTCCGCCCTCGTCGAGCATGCCCCGGCGGCGACGCCTGTGCGTGCGCGGTACGCCTACGCCGACAATCTCAAGGTCGTGCTGGTGATCGGGGTGATCGTCGCGCACGTCACCATGGCCTGGACCGGCATGTCGACGTGGGTGTTCGACGAGCCGCCGATCCGGGAGCCACTGCTGAGCCTGCTCAGCGCGGTCGAGGTGATCGGCGGGATGTTCGGCATGGCTCTGTTCTTCCTGATCGCCGGCGCCTTCACGCCGGGATCGTTGTCGCGCAAGGGGATGCGCCGATTCCTGATCGACCGGACGGTGCGGCTCGGCGTCCCGATGGCGTTCTTCATGATCGCGCTGAGCCCGTTCGTGGAGTACGCGGACCCGGACAACGCCGGCTGGGACCAGGGCTTCTGGCGCTTCACCGTGGCCGTCTGGGGCGAGTTCGTGCCCGGGCCGACCTGGTTCCTCGGCGTGCTGCTCGTCCTCTCCGCGGCGTATGCGCTGCTCCGCGCCGCCCATCCGCGGGCCGCGGTCTCCCCGTCGCCGCTGAGAGCGCGCCACCTCGTGCTCGTCGGCACGGTCGTGGCCCTCACGTCCTACCTCGTGCGGATCGGGGCTCCGATCGGCGTGGAGCACTGGCACCTCAATGTCGCGCAGGCACCGGCCTGGGTGGCGGGGTTCGCCCTCGGCGTGCTCGGCGGGGAGCGAGGCTGGTTCGAGGGACTGTCCCCCGAGCTGTCCCGCGGCCTGTTCCGGGCGGCCTGGGCTGCGGTCGCCGGCACCGCCCTGTTCGTCGGCACGGCCAGCGCGACGGGGGCCGACATCGACCTCTTCTCCGGTGGCGGAGCGTGGCAGTCGTTCGTCATCGCGGCCCTGGAGGGCGTGCTCATGGTCGCCATGTCGCTGTGGCTGCTCGACCTGTTCCGCCGCCGGGCGAACCGCCCGAGCCATCTGGGGAGGGAACTGGGCCGCGCCGCGTTCGCTGCGTTCGTCGTCCATCAGGTGGTTCTGGTCGCCTTGGTGCTGTGGACCCACCACCTGCCCTGGCCGCCCGAGGTCGAGTACCTGTTCGTCGGCGCGCTCGGCGTCGCCGGTTCGTTCGCGATCGCCTCGGTCCTGGTGCGCCTGCCCGGCGTGTCCCACGTCGTGTGACCGGTTGGCGGGCGAGCAGGGTGCAGGCCACCTCGTCACGGTGCACAGCGCTCAGGCCGTGGCCGGCGCCTGCCGATGGGTGGGCGTGCCCTCGCTCCTGCACCGCCGGACACTGCTCGGCGGCCTGTTGGGCGGCATGACCGCCGTCGCCGTCGATGCGCTCGACGCCGGCCCCGCCCAGGCGGGCATAGTCCGGCCCGCCGAGGCCGGGATCCCGCAGCCCGGCCGGACGCCGCCGATCCCCCCGAGGCGACGGTTGCTGGGACGCTCCACCCAGGGCCGCCCGATCTGGGTCCACGACCTGGGCGCACGGGAGGCGACCGCCACGGTGCTGGTCGTGGGCAGCATCCACGGGAACGAGGCGGCCGGGGTTCCGATCGCCCGGCTCCTGCTCGAGGGCACGCCGGCCCCCGGCGTCCGACTGCTCGTCGTCCCCACCATGAACCCGGACGGCGACGCGCGCCGACGCCGTCAGAACGCCCGCGGCATCGACCTGAACCGCAACTTCCCGGGTGGGGTGCATCGCGGCCGTCCCGGCGATGCGTACTACTCCGGACCGCGCGATCTCTCCGAGGTCGAGTCCCGACTGATGCACGACCTGCTCGCGGCTGTTCAGCCCGCCGCCCTCGTGGTCTATCACCAGCACCTGGACCTGGTCGATCACTGCGGCGGCAGCCTGCCGGCCACGCAGGCGTACGCCGCCGAGACCGGGATGCGGGCGGTGCGGCTACCGCGTTACCCGGGGTCGATGGCCACCTGGCTGCACCAGCGACAGCCCTCCTGCACCATCCTGACCGTGGAGCTGCCGGCGCAGGTCAGCGCCGGCATGCGGCGCCGCCACGCCGCCGCCGTCGCCCGTCTCACGCAGCGCGTTCACACCACCACGGGGTAGAGGCCGGACGAAGTCCCGGTCAGGGGGTCGCGGACCAGGCGGTGCCCTCCGGGGCGAGCGTTCGGAGCAACCGCTGGAACACCGCCTGACCTGCCGAGGAGAGGATCGCGTCGTGGATGCCGAAGGCGCGGCGAGGAGCCACTACCCGGAGGAACCCGACGGTCTCCCTCAGCGCCGCCCACGGCGCGGCCACCGGCAGAGCCAGCACGTGCACACCGTCGGGAGCCTCCTCGTCGGAGGGGACCACGTCGATGGCGTCCCCGGGATGGAACAGGGTCTGCACGCCGTCGTGGACCAGCAACCCGACGTTGCCCACCCGGGGCACGTCGGGGTGGACGACGGCATGGAGGCCGCCGACCGAGCGCACCGACACCTCACCGAACACCACCGACTCGCCGCCACGTAGCGGCTCGGCCGCGATTCCCACCGCGACGAACTCGGCCGCCAGTTCCGGCTCGGTGAGCAGCCGGGCCCCGTCGTTGGCATCCAGGAGACTCGGCAGCCGCTCGACGTCGACATGGTCGGCGTGCTGGTGCGTGATCAGAACTGCGGCCAGATCGGTGAGCTCCTCGAACCCGCGGGAGAAGGTGCCGGGGTCGATCAGCACCCGCACGTCCCTGGTCTCGACGAGCAGGCACGAGTGTCCAAAGTGAGTGATCTGCATGTCTCATGCAAGCACGACCGAGGCGAGGCCATGCCAGGTGGCCCGTCCTCGATCGTCCTGTCTGAGGGTGCATGTCCGGGACTGTTCCATCGTCGGGCCAGGCGCACGAACACTGGTCAGGAGGCGGTGCGGCCGCCGATCACCTCACGCAGCTTCACCCGGCGGCCGGTGATCACCAGCGCGCGCCGATAGATCGACGAGGCGAAGACCACGAGCAGTACCGCGGCGGCTGAGGTCAGGGCCATGGCGAGCATCAGCTGGTAGACGGGGACCGTGCCGGAGGCCCATCGGATCGGCATCGCCAACGGCGCGGTGAGCGGGAACAGCGACGCCGCGATGCTCCACCCACCGCCGGGATCGGCTGTCACCACGGTGATTCCCAGCATGTAGCCACCGACAAGAATGATCATGATCGGCGTGATCGCCGAACTGATCTCGGTGATCTTGTCAACCAGGGCCGCGGCTGCCGCGAACAGGAACGCGTAGAGGGCGAACCCGAGCACGAACCACGCCACGGCGAGGGCGATGTCGCCGGCCGCGACCGGGGGCAGCCCGATCGAGTCGGTCACCCGCACCGCGATGGCGAGCGGTGCGGCGAGCACCAGCAGTTGCATCAGGGTGGCCACGCCGACCGCGACCACCGTCCCGACGAGCACTTGACTGGGGCGCAGGACGGCGAGCAGCACCTCGGAGATGCGGGTGGACTTCTCCATGGCGACGCTCGTGGCGATGGCGCTCCCGGCGAAGACGAGGGCGAGGTAGAGGATGATCCCGACGGCGAAGCCGGCACCGGCGCGCGACGCGTCGTTCGCCGGCCCCACGGTGATCTGCTCAGGTGGCCGGACCGACTGGATGCGTGCGACCTGCTGAGGGCTCAGCCCGGCCTCGGTCAACCGGCGTGAGATCTCCAGGGTCGTGACCACCTGGGCCACCACCACCGGGAACGTCCCCGCCCCCGATTCTGAGCTGTACAGGCGCTGCCCAGCGAGGCCGGCGGTGGCGGCGCCGTCGCGCACGGCGTTCCGGACGGCGTCCTCATCCGCGCGGACCACGTACTCGACCCTGAAGTCCGCCGCCCTCCCCGCCGCGTCCAGCGCGGCCACCACATCCGACGAGGCCTTGCCGACGGTGGCGAGCGTGTAGGTCGTGCCTCCCCCACCGAGGATCTGCGGCGCCACGACGGCGGCCGCGGACAGCAGGAGCAGCAGGCCAGTGACGATCTTGAAGGATCGTGACCTGAGGTTCTCGACGAGCCCGCGCACGGCCACCAGCCGAGTGCCGCGCCACCACCTGCGCATCAGCGCACCCCTGTCTGGTCGGCGGCGAGGTCGGGGGTTCGGCCCGCGGCGGTCAGGAACAGTTGCGACAGGGACGGCAGCTCGAGGCCGAAGTCGACCACCCGCCCGGCCGCCCGGGCGGCGTCCAGGACCGTCAGCGGGTCGATGCCCTGGGGGATGTCCAGGCGAAGATCGTCGGCCTCCTCACTGATCACCGTGACGTCGGGGAAGGCACTCAGCCAGTCACGACTGGGCGGCTGGACGTTCAGCCTGAGCTGACGCCCTCCCGACGAGGCCCGCAGGGTCGCGACGTTGCCATGGAGCACCGTGCGCCCGTGGTCGACCATGGCGATGTCCTCGCAGAGATCCTGCACGAGGTCGAGCTGGTGGCTGGAGAACAGCATCGTGCAGCCGGCTCGGGCCCGCTGCCGCAGGGTTGCCGACAGGCTCACCACGGCCACCGGATCCAGACCGCTGAACGGCTCATCGAGCACGATCACCGCCGGATCGTGCACCAGGGTGGCAGCCAACTGCAGCCGCTGCTGCATGCCGCCGGAGAGCCTGTCGGTCCGCTCGTCCCACCGGTCGTCCAGGTCGAGCTCCGCGAGCAGGGCGTGGGCCCGACCGATGGCGTCGCGACGGGAGAGCCCGTGCAGGCGCCCGAAGTGCACGACCTGGTCACCGGCCCGCATGCCGGGGTAGAGCCCCCGTTCCTGGGGCATGTACCCCCAGTAGCGGCGGTCCTCCTCGCCGACGGGGCGGCCGGCGTAGCGCACTTCTCCGCGGTCGGGGCTCAACACGCCGAGCATGATCCGCATCAGAGTGGTCTTGCCGGCGCCGTTCGGTCCGAGCAGACCGGTGAGCACCCCCGGCACGACGTCGAAGCTCACTCCGTCGAGTGCCATCCGATCGCCGAAGGAGTGCCCGACGTCGAGAATCTCGAGCGTCATGGCTCAACCCTGCCATGCTCCGCGGAACCGTGGCAGACGTCCCGCCCGCCCCCATGACCGCCTCAGGACTCCGCAGCCGCCCACGCGGGAGGCTCGTGCCGGTCTCCTCGGTCGTGGCCAGGCGAGCCAGACGCGGCGAGGGCACCATGAGGCTCGGGACGTGTGGTCCTGGCCGGGGAACGCCGGTGCGGTGAAGGCTGGGGCCGACAGCAAGAAGGTGAACCCGGTCACACACTTGTCCGTGGGAAGCACCGCGGGTGGACGGATCGCCCGGCCGGTTGATGGTCGTCGTCGGAATACGCGTTCCCGAGGGTGGGTGGCGGGGCCCGTGGATTCCAGTCGATTCTGACAAGCGGAGGTATCGCAATGGCCGTAACCAAGATCATCGAACTGGTGGGCAGCTCGAGCGACAGCTCGGACGCTGCGGTGAAGGACGCGCTGGCCGAGGCGCAGAAGACACTGCGCGACGTGAAGGCCGTCGACGTGGTGTCGGTCGGCCTGCGCGGTGACGCTCTGGACGAATGGCGCGCGCTCGTCCGGGTATCGATCCTGGTCGAGAACGCGGAGTAGGCTTCCCGCCCCGTCCACGCGAGGCTGGGTGGTCGAAGGTGCGGCTGGGAGTCGATGTCGGCGGAACCTTCACCGACCTGGTGAGTGTGGCCCGCGACCGGGTTCTGCGGTTCGCCAAGGTGCCTTCCGTGCCGGGCGATCCCTCGACGGCGGTGATGGCAGCCGTCACCGAGGTGTCCCAGGCGGCGATGGCGCCTGAGCAGGTGGTCAGGTTCGCACACGGCACCACCGTGGCGACTAACGCCCTCCTGGAACGTCGGGGCGCGGTGACGGCGTTGGTGACGACACGCGGCTTCCGCGATGTGATCGAGATCGGGCGCCAGGATCGGCCCGCGCTGTACGACCTGACCCGGGACCGGCCGGCGCCCCTGGTCGCGAGAGCCGCCCGCTTCACGCTGACCGAGCGCTGCGGACCCTCCGGCGTCCTGATCCCGCTCGACGACGCCGAGGTACACGCACTGGTGCGGCAACTCGCCGGCATCGACGCCTTGCAGGCCGTAACGGTCTGCCTTCTGTTCTCGTTCGCTCATCCCGCCCATGAGCAGCGGGTCGCCGAGATCCTGCGGCGCCACCTGCCCGGCGTCTCGGTGGTGTGCTCGAGTGAGGTGCTGCCGCAGTTCCGCGAGTACGAGCGCTTCGCCACCACGGTCGCCGACGCCTACCTGGCCCCGAAGCTGGCCACGTACCTGGGCCGGCTCGCTGACCGGGTCACCGAGGGAGGGCTTCCGTCGCCCTTGGTCATGCAGTCCTCCGGTGGCGTGGCCGACCTGCAGGTGGCCGCCGGGCATCCGGCCGCCGGCGTGATGTCCGGGCCCGCAGCCGGAGTCGTCGGTGCCGCCTTCGTCGCGGGCCTGTCGGGGGCCGCCGACCTGCTGACCTTCGACATGGGCGGCACGTCGACGGATGTGGCGAGCGTTCTCGGCGGGCACGTCACGATGACCGCCTCGTCCGTCGTCGGCGGCGTGCCGATCATGCTGCCGTCCGTCGACGTCCACTCGGTCAGTGCCGGCGGAGGCTCGACGGCGTGGGTCGACTCGGGGGGAGCGCTGCGGGTGGGGCCGACGTCTGCGGGCGCCGACCCCGGCCCCGCGTGCTACGGGCGGGGCGGCACAGCCGCCACCGTGACCGATGCGGATCTGCTGCTGGGACACCTGGCCGATGGCGCGTTGTTCGGCGGGCGCGTGCGGCTGTCGCTGGCCCGCGCCGAGCAGGCACTCAGGACGCTCGGCGAGCAGGTCGGTCTGTCGGCGCACGACGTGGCCGACGGTGTGGTCACGGTCGCGGATGCCGAGATGTCGCAGGCGCTGCGGGCGGTCTCCGTCGAGCGGGGACTCGACCCCAGGGAGCTGGTCCTGGTGGCCTTCGGCGGGGCCGGTGGAGTGCACGCCTGCGCGCTGGCCGAGGAGCTCGGCGTCCGGCGGGTGCTGGTTCCGCTGGCCTGCGGGGTTCTTGCGGCCCTCGGCCTCGCGGTGAGCGACCTGCGCCGCGACTACGTGTCACCGGTCCTCGGCCGGCTGGGGACGGTCGCCTGCGAGCCGTCCTTCGCGGACATGGCGCGCCGTGCGGGCCACGATCTGCCGGGCGCCACCTGCACCCGGTACGCCGACTGCCGCTATGCCGGGCAGTCACATGAGCTCACGGTGTCGGCCGCGGGCGACGAGACCCACCTGCGCGAGGCGTTCCAGGTCGAGCACCGGCGGCGCTACGGGTACACCCTGCACGAGCGCGATGTCGAAGTGATCGCCGTACGGTTGGTGGCGACAGTCGCCACCGAGCGACCACAGCTGTCGGCACCCCGCGCCGACCCTGCCTCTCGGCGGGGCCGGCGCAGCGTGTGGCTGCACGGCTCGTGGCGCGAGGTGGGGGTGGTGCCCAGGGCGGCCCTCGGCGCCGGTGACCAGGTGCTCGGCCCGGCCGTCGTCGAGTTCCCCGAGGCGACGTGCCTGGTGCGCGATGGCTGGCGCGGTCACATCGACGAGGTGGGCACCCTCGTTCTGGAGCGGTCATGACGACCATTGACAGCGTCACCCTGTCGGTCCTGACCAGCGCGCTGACCGGGATCGCCGAGGAGATGGGGACGGTGCTGGTACACAGCGCGCTCTCGTCCAACATCAAGGAGCGCCGCGACTGCTCTGCCGCGCTGTTCGACGTCGACGCACGGATGGTGGCCCAGGCGGCGCACATCCCGGTGCATCTGGGCGCCATGTTCGAATCGGTGCGGCAGGTGGCCACCCGCAATCCCGCGCCGAACGACATCTGGGTGCTGAACGACCCGTTCACCGGCGGGAACCACCTGCCGGACATCACCCTCGTCGGCCCGGTGGAGCTCGCCGGGAAGCGGGTCGGCTACGCAGCGACCCGGGCGCACCACTCCGATGTGGGCGGGATGAGCCCAGGGTCGATGCCGGCAGGATCACGAGACATCTTCGCCGAGGGTCTGATCATTCCACCGGTGCGTCTGGTGGCCGGCGGGGTATGGGTGGACGACGTCCTCGACCTGATCTGCGCCAACTCGCGCACGCCGCAGCTTCGTCGCGGTGACCTCCGCGCCCAGGCCGCAGCCAACCAGCTTGCCGAACGGCGGATCGGCGAGCTCGCCGATCGTCGAGGGGCGGACGTCGTCACGGCGGCGTTCGCCGCGGTGATCGAGTACGGGGAGCGGCGGGCCCGGGCTGTGATCGCTGAGCTGCCCCACGGCCGCTTCGTCGCACAGACCGAGATCGAAGGGGACGGCGTCCAGGACGACGACATCCCGGTGCAGGTCGCTGTGACGATCGACGGCGACGGCCTGGTGATGGACTTCACCGGTACCTCTCCCGCGGTGGCGGGCAATGTCAACTGCCCTCTGGCGGTGACCCGATCGGCGTGCTGCTTCGCACTGCGGGTTCTGCTGCCGGACGACGTCCCAGCCAACGACGGGACCTACTCGGTGGTCCGCGTGGTGACCGAGCCGGGGTCGCTGGTTGACGCGCGCCGCCCGTCGGCAGTGGTGGCCGGGAACGTCGAGACATCCCAGCGCATCGCCGATGTCGTCCTGGACGCGCTTCGGCAGGCGGTCGGGCCCTCGGCGGCCCTGCCCGCGCAGGGGCAGGGCACCATGAACAATCTCGTGATCGGCGGACGCGGCTGGACCTATTACGAGACCCTCGGCGGCGGACAGGGCGGATCCATCCACGGACCGGGCCCATCAGGGGTCCAGGTAGGGATGACGAACACCCTGAACACGCCGATCGAGGCGCTCGAGGTGGAGTATCCCTTGCGGGTGGAGCGATACGAACTGGACGAGACGACCGCCGGGGCGGGCCTGCACCCCGGAGGAGCCGGCCTGGTGCGCTCCATCCGGGTGCTGGAGAGCGCCACCATGTCGGTGCTGGCGGACCGCCGCCGACATGCCCCGCAGGGAGCCGGGGGCGGGCGGCCGGGCGGTGTCGGCTGCAACGAGGTGGACGGCCAGGAGATCCCGGCCAAGGCCACCCGTGAACTCGTCGCGGGATCCCTGATCACCATCCACACCCCGGGCGGGGGCGGCTGGGGTCACCCGCCTGGAGGATGACGGAACGGTCCTGGGTGTTCCGGGGAGTCCGGGCTCCGCCCTCCCTCGTCCGGCTCGTCCGGCTCGTCCGGCTCGTCCGGCTCGTCCGCCAGGCTCTCGCGAACCGTGCTCAGACCACGATTGATCAGTTGCTTGACCGCTCCTTCGGAACGGTCCATCCGCCCGGCGATCGCCGCGATCGGAAGGTCGTGGGCCAGCCGCAGGGTGACGGCCGTGCGCTGGGTCGGGCAGAGCTGGTCCACGGCTTCCCAGGCGCGGGTCGCCTCCGATCGGCGGACGACGTCCCCCTCGACATCCGCCCCCGAGTCCTGGGGGTCGGCGACGGCCGCGAGCGAGACGGTCGGACGGCGCGCCCGGACGTGGTCGACGACGGCGTTGCGGGCGATCCGGTGCAGCCAGCCCCAGAACGGTGCCCGAGAGGGCAGGTATCCACCGATGGCCCGGAACGCCTTCACGAAGACCTCGGCGGTGACGTCCTCGGCGTCGGACCGATCGCGCAGCCGGTAGTAGACCGTGCGGTACACCTGGGCGGAGTATCGCGCGTACAGCACGCCGAAGGCCTCGGCGTCGTTCCGCGAGAGCACGGCGAGCTCTCCGTCGTCGGCATCGGCCAGGATGGAGGACGCCCGCCTGGGCGGCGGAGGGAGTCTGTAGTCAGGATGGGCGGTCACCGACATGCCACCCCGTTCAGCGCGAAGCCGGTCGGCCTGTGCGCGGTGCCGGACGTCGTGCCGACGAAGCCGATCGTGATGCTGCCGCCGGCGGGAATGACCCGCCCGGGGTCGACGTCGATGGCCTGGCCACCGAAGGCATCCGCACTCACCGCGGCGTTCCACCCGTTGCTCAGCAGTGGCATCGACTGCGGGCTGGTGCGCGGATAGGTCCACCGCAGGTTCCATCCGCGGACGGCGGAGCGCCCGGTGTTCGCGATCGTCAGGACGGTGGTGACCCGAGCCGCCGACCGCGATACGACGTTCTGGCGCACGCGACAGGACTGCACGAGGGAGGCCGTGGCCGGGGCGACCAGAGTCGTCCTCGACCGTGCAGCGAGATCGCTGTCCGCGGCCGGGGTCTGGTTGGCCCGCTGCAACGAGACCGAGGTCGCCACCAGCACGCTGACGGCGAGCGTCACGCGCAGGAGCCGAGGGGCTCGTGGACGAGGTGGCCGCGGGGCCCCGGCCTCGACCCTCTCGTGGGCCCGGGCACGGACCAGCGGCGGTTCGACGTCCGGACGGTGATACCGGATCTGCGTGATGCCCGGATCCCGCACGGAGATCGGGTGGAGGCCCTGACGCGGGCGCACCTGGAGCTGCGAGCCGGGTTCCGCAGGTGCGGGGTTCGTCGTGGCCACCGGGGACGCCGGGGTCACCGGGTACGTCGGGGTCACCGGGTACGTCGGGGTCACCGAGGGCCCAGGACTCGGGAGGGGCTCGCGACTCCCGTACTCCTGCCCCCACGCCGGGAGGTGCTGCGCGGGGTAGGCGGCCAGGCCGTCGTGGCGTTCCCAGTGCGGGAACGGGATGGGGTGTGTGCCGGGGTGATCGTCGGGACAGTAGGCACCGTTCCAGACGGTCGGTTCGCCGTCTGAGATGGTGGACCGAGCAGGCATTCCTGGCTCCAGAGCGGGGTGAGGGCGGCCGGTCACCGTCCATGGGGACTGGGCTCGACAATGAAGTGACCTGGATGACGGCGACCCAGGGTCACCGATTCCTTCCTTATGGGTAGATCGTCACGCTCACCGAATCAAGGTGTCCGCAAGCCGCGGCTATGTTCGGGAGAAACCTGCACGGTCCTTGGGGAGCTGTGCTAAGGCGATCGGGGTCCTCCCGGCTCCGACCCGCGCTCGGTCGTGCCCATTCACTCTGTCTGCACGCCAGAGCCGCCCAGGCGCCATGGTGGGCCACCACAGCGCCTGCACGGCACGCGCTGCGAGTAGGCGAGGGGCGCCGAGACACCTGTGAGTACGTTGCCCGGCCCCGGCCGTGACGGCTGAACACGTCAGCAACCTGCTAACGGAGGATCAAGTGCCTCCCCCCGGATCGAGGACCGGGACGAGTCAGCCGGAGGGAGGTCAAGGGTGTGTGCGCTGTGCAGGGCCTTCGTGGCCAGGTAGCGCGCGTTGGCCCCGGACAGGTGGACCCCGGTGGGGATCCGCTGGGCGATCTCGACCCCCAGGCTGGTGAGCTGATCGGCCTTGTCCGGGTTGTTGCTCAGCAGCGCCACCCGGGTCACGCCCAGGGCCTGCAGCATCTGTGCGGCCGCGGTGTAGTCACGCTCGTCCTCGCCCCGCCCGAGCTCGAGGTTCGCCTGATAGGTGTCGAGCCCACCGTCCTGCAGCGCATAGGCGTCGAGCTTGTCGTACAGGCCGATTCCGCGCCCCTCCTGGCGCAGGTAGAGCAGGAACCCCCCGGCGTCCGAGATGCGTTGGGCCGCTTCACGAAGCTGTGGACCGCAATCGCATCGCTGACTCCCGAACACGTCGCCGGTGAGGCACTCGCTGTGCGGTCGCACCAGAGGAGGCGGCCCGCCACGGGCAGAGCGCCTCTGCGACAGCTGCCAGTCACCCAGGCCGAGGGCGATGTGCTCCTTGCCGTCCACGAGCCCCTCGAACGTGAAGGCCATGGCCATGGCGCGGTAGCCGTCCGCGAAGCGCAGCGGCACGCTCACCCGTTGTCGGACGGTGGCCACCGGGACTGCCCCGCGGGTGACCGCGGCGAGCGGCACCCGGGGGGCGGAGCGTAGGGGCAGGGCGTCGGCCATGCACTCTCCTCGAGCTGGTTCAGCGTGACCCGATTCCACGGCGACAACGGTTTGACGGGAAAGGACCATTCCTTCCCGGTCTCCTGGCCGGTGCCGTCCGGACGATGCTCGGCGACCCCGCCCGGCTACCCTTCGTTGTCGCGTCGGGAACAGGGAGGTGCCCTTGACTGCTCCACGGCCGTACATCCTGCTCAGCTGCGCCACCTCGATCGACGGGTGCCTGGACGATGCCTCCCCGGAGAGGTTGATCCTGTCCAACGAGGCCGACCTGGACCGGGTGGACGCCACCCGTGCCGCCTGCGACGCGATCCTGGTGGGGGCGGGCACGATCCGCCGGGACAACCCGAGGCTGATGGTCCGCGGCCACGCCCGTCGGCAGGCGCGGGTGGCGCAGGGCCTGCCCCCCTCCCCGATCAAGGTGACCGTGACGGGCCGTGGCGTGCTCGACCCCACCGCCGAGTTCTTCACCGCAGGAGACGTGGAGAAGATCGTCTACTGCGCGACCGCGACCCTCGACCAGGCCCGGGCCCGGCTGGGCTCCGTGGCGACGGTCCGTGACGCCGGTGACCCGGTGGATCTGCATCGTCTGGTGACGGACCTGCACGCCAGGGGGGTGCGCAGGCTCATGGTGGAGGGCGGCGAGATGATCCACACGCGCCTCCTGGGGGCGGGACTGGTCGACGAGGTGCACCTGGTGATCGCTCCCTTCTTCGTCGGTGAGGCCGGGGCTCCACGCCTGATCGGCAGCGGCCGGTTCCCGCGCGACCCCGTCGGCCGGGCCGTCCTCGCGGAGGTCCGGCAGCTCGACGACGTCGTGCTACTGCGCTACGCCCTGTCCGATCGCTTCGAGGTGCCCTGAACCGGTGGCCGCCAAACGGCGCCGGGACCGGCGTCCGGCCCGGGCCAGAGCGATCCGGCGACCGGCCACCACCCCCGCCCCGGGAAGGCTCGCCACACAGGTGCACAACCCATAGGTCAGCGCGACGGTGAGCCCCTGGGAGGCGCTCAGCCCAGTGGTGCCGAACGCCCAGGCCATGGCACCCTCCCGCGGTCCCCACCCGCCGACGTTGAGCGGCAGCGACATCGCCACCAGTGCCAGCAGCAGCAACGGCACCAGGCGGAGCAGCGACGCCGTCGAGCCCGCCGCACGCGCGGCGATCAGGAACGTGGTCAGGTGCCCGGCCAGGACCGCGGCCGAGGCGAGAAGGATCCTCCACCGGCGGCCGCTCGTCAGCAGAGCCCGCCGCACATCACCGGCCCAGGCCCACAGCACGACCACCCATCGGGGCGCGGCGCCCCGGTCCAGGAGCCTCCGGGCCGTGATCATGCCCGCGGCCAGGGCGATCAGCGCGACCGTCCCCCCGATCACCACGGTCCACATCGCGACGCCGGAGCCCGCCCGGACCGACGACGGCAGCCGAGGCCGGTCGAGGCCGAGCACGGCGAGGGCGGCCGCCCCGAGCACGACCTGTCCAGCGGCCCGCTCGAGCACCACGGCCTTCACCGCGCGCGGGACATCGCCGACGGCCTGGCCGTGGGTCAGGGCACGGTGTGCGTCGCCGACGACTCCGCCCGGCAGCACCGCGTTCACGAACAGGGACCGGTAGTACTCGGCAATGGCACCCCCGAGGGGTATCCGGAGCCCCAGCCCCTGGGCGACCACGGTCCACCTCCAGGCGCTGAACACCGTGGTGAGCGCCCCGAGCGAGACCACGGCGGCCAGCGTCACCCCGTCGAGCACCCGCATCGCGGCCACGACCGGCTCGCTCCCGAACCGCCACCCGAGCAGCCCGAGGATGCCGGCGCCGGCGAGCACCCGACTCAGCCGCCAGAGCCGTCGGACACCTCCAGCGGACCGTGCCTCGCCGGCTGGCTGCATGCCTGTCTCCCTCCGAGCTGCGCAACCAACGTCGCGAGCGGCCGACGTGCGATGGTCCCGATCGGTCAGGAGTCATACGGGCGGGCGGGGCAAAACGGTTCAGTCCCGTCGCCGTCGATTCACCGGGGCAAGGCCAGCAGGTCGGCGTGGTGCACCACGACCCGCAATCGGCCGTCGCCGGCCTCGGCCGAGCGCCGGAGCAGGTAGTCGCCCACCGGCAGGTCGGGCCGTTGCTCGGCGGCCGCGCCCACCCACCCCTCCAGCCAGGCGGCAGTCAGTGCCGCCTCGTCCGGGCCCAGCCGCCACGGGCTCGGGCGTACCTGGACCGTGGCACCCAGGCGGGTGAACGAGTCCGACGCGCCCGCGACGGCGTCGGGGCCGAGCAGACGGCGGCCGTGGACGTTGCGCCGCTGATGGAGGTCGAAGGCGGCCGCGATCTCGCCGTCCAGCGGGTCGGCCGGGGTCAGCTCCACGCGGCCGGCCACCGACAGCGTGAACAGGACCGCGCAGCCCGCACCGGTGCAGGCCACAGCAAGCCCGTCGACCTCGCGTGCGGTGAGCAGGTCCAGCAGCGCGGACGTGGTGACCAGATCCGCGCCGGCCAGATCCCGCGCCGTGAGCGCGCTGACGTCGCCCAGCCGGGCCTCGACCTCCTCGACCTCCTCCGCTCCGCCGGCCGCCAGCGCCAGCAGCCCGGGGTCGCGGTCGTGCAGGACCCAGTGCTGCGGCTGCGGCAGGCGTGGAGCCAGCCATCGCCTCATCGATCCGGTGCCGCAGCCCAAGTCATGGACGTGGAGGCGGGGAACACCTCTCACGTGGTCGGCCACCGCGTCGGCCAGCTCGATACAGCGGGCCCGCGCGTCCGCGGACTCCCGAAGGCCCAGCCAGGCGGCGCTGAACCCGGACGACGCACTCATCGCCCGGTCCCGGCGCGCGTCAGCAC
>JBAPWU010000390.1:0-1624 GCA_049283855.1 Kineosporiaceae bacterium | reverse complement strand
GACTGGGCCTGTCCCTGCTCGCGGCCCGGATGGTGGCGGTCACCGCGGTGGCCACCACGCCGCAGCCGCCGTTGGTCTCGGCGACCGGTCTCGGCTGGGCCCTGTCGGCGCTGGGGCTGACCGTGGGCCTCGCCCTGGCCGGGTCCTATCTGGTGGCGGCCACCGCACTGCGCGAACCTCTGCCGGTGCGGGCGGGGAGCCCGCCGTGACCGCCCGCACCGGCGCCGTGGTGGAGGTGCACGACGCCTTCTGCCTGCATCCGGTGCCGGACGGTGCGGTGGTCGCGCTGCGCGGGCTGAGCCTGACCGTCGCCGACGGCGAGCGGGTGGTGGTGCACGGCCCGAACGGCTCCGGCAAGACCACCCTGCTGCGGTTGCTGGCCGGCGAGCAGGCGCTCTCGGCCGGCCGGGCCGTGGTGGCCGGCATCGACGTGGGCACGGGGGCCGGGGCCCGGCCGCTGTGGCGCGCCGCGCAGGTCGGCTGGGTGGACCAGAATCCGATGCGGACCCTGCGTCCGGAGCTCGACGTGCTCGGCAACGTGCTTCTGCAGCAACGCCTCGCCGGCCTCTCGCGGGAGGCCGCCCTGGCCGCCGCCGAACCCCTGCTGAGCCGGCTCGGGGTCGCCCATCTGGCCGGGCGCCGTCCGGAGACGCTGTCCGGTGGTGAAGCGCAACGGGTCTCGGTGTGCGCGGCCCTGGCCCACGGTCCACGCCTGGTCCTGGCGGACGAGCCGAGCGGTGAGCTGGACGCGGCCTCGGCGCTCGAGGTCTACGACGCCCTGGCGGACGCGGTGGCCCACGCCGGCGCGGCCCTGGTGCTGGTCAGCCATGACCGGCGGGCGGCGCGGGTGGCCGATCGGGTGGTCCGGATCCGTGACGGCCGGCTCTCGGAGACCTGGACCCCGGGGCCCGGCGGCGGCCCGGTCGAGGAGCGGCTGGTGGTCGACGATCGCGGCTGGGTGCGCCTGCCGGGAGCCGCGCGCTGGTCCGAGGCCACCCCGGAGTCGGCGTCCGACGGATCGATCACCTTGCGGCCCCGGGGGTTTCAGCGTCCGATCGCCCGACCGGACGCGCCGGCGGCCTCGGCCGGAGTGGTCGGTGCGGTGCAGGCCACCGTGACCGCAGTGACCAAGTGCTACGCCGGACGGCGCGTGCTGACCGGTATCGATCTTGCGCTGCGGGCCGGTGAGCTGACCGTGCTCCGCGGACCGTCGGGGGCCGGCAAGAGCACCCTGCTCCGGGTGCTGCTCGGCCTCGAGCGACCCGACTCCGGCACGGTCACCCTCGACCACGCCGACCTGGCCGGGCTGGACCGTGCGGCCCTGGCGGCCCTGCGCCGTCGGGTGGTGGCCTACGCCGGCCAGGACGTCCAGCTGGCCGAGACCGTCGACGGCGCAACGAATCTCGACCTCGCGCGCACGGTGCGCGGACTGGCGCAGGACCCGGCCCTGGTGGCCGAGGTGCTCGAGCGGCTCGACCTCGGGGCGCTGGCCCGGCGGCAGGTGCGGCTGCTGTCCGGCGGGGAGCGGCAGCGGGTCGCCGTGGCGCGGGCGCTGGCGGTGACCCCGCGGCTGCTGGTCTGTGACGAGCCGACCTCCCAGCTGGACGAGGCCTCGGCCCAGCGG
>JBAPWU010000389.1:0-16645 GCA_049283855.1 Kineosporiaceae bacterium | reverse complement strand
CCCCCGGCGTGCCGAACCGGACGTTGCCGGCCCGGTTCCCGCCCTGGCCGAACAGGCCGCCGAGCAGGTCCTCGAACCCGGCGCCGCCCCCCGGGCCACCCGCGGTGAACCGGGCGCCGCCGTGCGTCATCGCCCGGACCGCGTCGTACTGCTTGCGCTGCTCGGGGTCGGACAGGACCGCGTAGGCCTCGCCGATCTCCTTGAACTTGCGCTCGGACGCCACCTCCCCGGAGTTGGCGTCAGGGTGATGCGTGCGGGCCAGCTTGCGGTAGGCCTTCTTGATCGCATCCTGGGTGGCGTCGGTCGGGACGCCGAGGGTGGCGTAGAAGTCCTTCTCGAACCAGTCCTGACTAGCCATTCGGCGTCCCTCCCTCCATCGTCATTCAGTCCACCGGGTCGGCCACGGCCACCCGGGCCGCACGCAGGATCCGTTCCTGGGCACGGTAGCCCGGCTGGAGCACCTGCACGACGGTTGTCACCGTGGTGCCGGCGGCCAGTTCGGCCTGGGTGTGCATCAGGGCCTCGTGCACGGTGGGGTCGAACGCCTCGCCGACCTCGCCGTAGCGGATCAGGCCGAATCGCTCCAGGGTGGCCTCGAGCTTGTCGGCGATCGATGCGAACGGGCCCTGTTCGAGGTCGCCGTGCTGACGGGCGAGGTGCACCTCGTCCACCACCGGCAGCAGGGCCTCCAGCACGGAGGCGACGGCGGTCTCCCGGGCGACGTCGCGGTCACGCTCGACCCGCTTGCGGTAGTTGACGTACTCGGCGTTGAGCCGCTGCAGGTCGGCGACGAGTTCCTCGGCGAGGGCCTCCGCGGCGACCAGCTCGTCCGAGACCTGGCCGGGCGTCACGCTGTCCGCCGCCGGGGCCGGGGCCGGCTCGGGACCCGGCGCACTGGCATAGGCCTCGCGGACCTTGCCGGTCAGCGGGTCGAGCCGGCGCCGGTCCCGGACGACGGGGCCCTGGTGGGCCTCGCCGTCCGCGAACTCGTCGGTCATCGAGCCGAGCTCCGCGCCGCCCAGCGGAGCGGACGTCGGTTCGTCCATCACTTGTCCTCGTCGACGATCTCGGCGTCCACCACGTCGTCGTCGGAGGAACTGCTGGACGAGGCGGACGACTCCGACCCGGCACCCTCACTGCTCGCCGAGGCGTTCTCGGCGGAGGCCGCGGCGTACATCGCCGAGCCGAGGGCCTGGCTGACCTTGGACAGCTGCTCGTGCTTGGCCTTCACCTCGTCGATGTCGGTGCCCGCCAGCGCCTTGTTCAGCTCCGCCACGGCGTCCTGGACCTCGGTGCGGTTGGCCTCGGGGATCTTGTCGGTGTTGTCGGCGATGAACTTCTCGGTGCTGTAGACCAACTGCTCGGCCGAGTTCCGGGTCTCCGCCGCCTCGCGCTGCTTGCGGTCCTCCTCGGCGTGGGCCTCGGCGTCGCGCACCATGCGCTCGATCTCGTCCTTGGCCAGCGCGCTGCCCGCGGTGATCTGCACGCTCTGCTCGTTGCCGGTGCCCTGGTCGCGGGCCGAGACGTGCACGATGCCGTTGGCGTCGATGTCGAAGGTGACCTGGATCTGTGGCACCCCGCGCGGTGCGGGAGCGATCCCGGACAGGGTGAACTGGCCCAGCTTCTTGTTGTGCTGCACCAGCTCCCGCTCGCCCTGGTAGACCTGGATCTCCACGCTGGGCTGGTTGTCGTCGGCGGTGGTGAACACCTCGGAGGCCTTGGTCGGGATCGCGGTGTTGCGCTGGATCAGCTTGGTCATGATCCCGCCCTTGGTCTCGATCCCCAGGGACAGCGGGGTCACGTCGATCAGGAGCACGTCCTTGCGCTCACCCTTGAGCACCCCGGCCTGCAGGGCGGCGCCGACGGCGACGACCTCGTCCGGGTTGACGCCCTTGTTCGGCTCCTTGCCACCGGTCAGCTCGCGGACCACGTCACCCACCGCGGGCATCCGGGTCGAGCCACCGACCATGATGATGTGGTCGATTGTGGCGACGTCGACCCCGGCATCCTTGATCACCGCGCGGAACGGCGCCTTGGTGCGCTCGAGCAGGTCGGCGGTCATCTTCTCGAACTGGGCCCGGGTCAGCTTCTCGTCCAGGTGGATCGGGCCGGACTCGGTCATCGACAGGTACTGCAACGAGATCGTGGTGGCGGTGGAGCTGGACAGCTCCTTCTTCGCCTGCTCGGAGGCCTCGCGCAGCCGCTGCATGGCGATCTTGTCCTTGGACAGGTCCGGGCCGCCCTGCATCTTCACGGTCTGCACCAGGTGATCCATGATCCGCTGGTCCCAGTCGTCGCCACCGAGGTGGTTGTCGCCGGAGGTCGCCTGGACCTGGATGGTGGAGAACCCGTCCTCGTCCTTGCCGACCTCGAGCAGGGAGACGTCGAACGTGCCGCCCCCGAGGTCGAAGACCAGGATCGTCTCGTCCTCCTTGCCCTTGTCCAGGCCGTAGGCCAGCGCCGCCGCGGTGGGCTCGTTGATGATCCGCAGCACGTTGAGGCCGGCGATCTCGCCCGCCTCCTTGGTGGCCTGACGCTGGGCGTCGTTGAAGTAGGCCGGAACGGTGACCACCGCGTCGGTGACCTTCTCGCCCAGGTACTCCTCGGCGTCCCGCTTGAGCTTCATCAGCACCCGGGCCGAGATCTCCTGCGCGGTGTACTTCTTGCCGTCGATCTCGACGTTCCAGCCGGTGCCCATGTGGCGCTTGACCGACCGGATCGTGCGGTCGACGTTGGTCACCGCCTGACGCTTGGCGACCTCGCCGACCAGCGGCTCACCGGACTTGGCGAACGCGACGACGGACGGCGTGGTGCGCCCGCCCTCGGCGTTGGCGATGACCGTGGGCTCGCCGCCTTCGAGGACGGCGACGACGGAGTTGGTCGTTCCCAGGTCGATTCCGACCGCTCGTGCCATGTTCGTGATCCCTTTCTGGGGTGGGTCTTCGAGTTGAGTTTCCTACACTCACCTTCGGCAGCAGCCCAGCCATTGTCAACTCGACACTGACGAAAGCTGAGTCTGTCTCACTCAACTCTGCCCGTCCCTCGTCTGTTCCCGCTCCCAACCCGCATCACGGTCGACGCGGCGATGGACGTCGCCGCGACACACGTCGGAACGAGGCCGGTGGCCACGGGTGCCGTGGGCATCCCGGCGGTGCCCCGCCCAGGCGCTACCACGCCGCCCCGGTGAGGCGTCGGGACCCCTGGTCGAGCAGCCTCGCGACCTCCGGGGCCACGACTCCGACGATCGCGCGGGCGATCCGGCCGAGCTGCGCCGTCTGCTCGTCGGTCAGGGTGTCGATGACCAGACGCCGCACCTCGCGGACGTGCCCGGGAGCGGATCGGACGATCTTGTCCAGACCGGCGTCGGTGAGCACGACCTCCGTGTGCCGGGGGTTGCAGGATCGCGGGCGACGCTCGACCCAGCCCTGCCGCTCCAGTCGGTCGACGGCGTGCGACAGGCGGGACAGGGAGCCAGCGGCGAAGGTGGCGAGATCGCGCATCGCCACGACGCGCCCCGGCTCCTCGGACAGGCGGGCCATCACGACGTACTCGAACAGGTTCATGCCGGCGTCACGCTTGAGCTGGGCGTCGATGGCCGCAGGCAGCGTCTCGAGCAGCGCCGTGAGTGCCAGCCACGAGCGCAGTTGGTCGGCTGACAGCCACGGCGCGTCCTCCGCCTGCTCGGGGCCGGTCGCCCGCTCGGGGCTCGTCACGCGCTCGGGGCTCGTCACGCACTCAGGGCTCGTCACGCACTCAGGGGTGGTCTCGCGCTCAGGGCTGGTCACGCACTCCAGGTTAGGGGCTGGCGAAGCCAGACTTGAACATTCAAGTCAAGTAGGGCAGACTCACGCCGACTTGAACATTCAACTCTAGGAGAAGCGATGAACGTCGTCGTCTGGATCGTCACCGTCCTGCTCACCCTGGCGTTCCTCGGCGCCGGTTCCATGAAGATCACCGGCAAGCGGGAGCAGTTGCTGGAGCGCATGCCCTGGGTCGCCGACTTCACCCAGACCCAGGTCAAGGGCATCGGCACCGTCGAGGTGCTCGGCGCGCTCGGCCTCGTGCTCCCGGCGATCACCGGGATCGCACCCGTCCTCGTCCCGCTGGCTGCGACCGGCCTGACGATCACGATGGTGATCGCCGCCGTGGTCCACCTCCGGCGCGGAGACGGCGCCGCCGCAGCCATCCCCTCGATCGTCCTGGGCCTGCTCTCCGCGTTCGTCGCCTGGGCCCGGTTCGGCCCCTACCCCCTGTGACCAAGCTGTTCCTTCCGTGATCCACACACCCTGACCGAAAAGGAGCACCCCTTGTCCCTGCTGCGCATCGACACCACCATCCGCGGCGCCCAGTCCGCGAGCTCCGCGCTCGCCGACCTCGTCGAGGCCGAGTGGACCGCCGCCCACCCCGACGCACCGGTCGTCCGCCGCCACCTCGGCACCGACCCGCTGCCCGCCACCGCCTGGGCCGACGCCGTCACGGCAGGGTGGACCGCGCCCGAGGACCGCACCGAGGCCCAGAACGCCGCCGTCGCCCTGGCCACCGAACTCGCCGAGGAGCTGGTCGCCGCCGAGGCCGTGATCATGGCCATGCCGCTGTACAACTTCGGCGTCTCCCAACACACCAAGGTGTGGATCGACCTCGTCATCGCGGCTCCACGCTCGCCCGACTCGAACGGCCCCCTGCTCGCCGGCAAGCCTGTGGTCCTCGTGACCTCCCGCGGCGGCGGGTACGGCCCCGGTACGCCCCGCGAGGGCTGGGACCACAACACGGACTACCTGCGCCGCATCCTGGCCGACGTGTGGGGCGCCGATCTGACCGTGGTCGAGCGGGAGTTCACCCTGGTCGGCGTCAACCCCGCGCTCGACCAGTTCACCGAGATCGCCGCGCAGATGAAGAAGGGCGCCGACGACGACGCCCGCCGGGCGGGCACGGACCTCGCCGCGCGGAAGGCCGCCTGACGCTCCACGCGCACCGACGACCCAACCGCCGTCCACTGCGCTCTGGCGTCAGCGTCCGGCATGCTCGACGTTTCCGCTCGGTGCTGAACCGCAGCGCGAGCTCCGCCGTGAGCTCGAGGCGGCGCAGTGATCCCAGGAGGGGAGTCAGGTGCCGGCCTCGGGGCGGAAGCGGTAGCCCAGGCCCGGTTCGGTCAGCAGGTGTCGTGGCCGGGCAGGGTCCGGTTCGAGCTTGCGACGCAGTTGGGAGATGTAGACCCGCAGGTAGCTGCTGCTCTCGTCGGATGGTCCGGCGCGGAGGCCGGTCAAGAGGTCACGGGCGGTCATCAGTCTGTCCGGCTGGGCGATCAGGCGCTCGAGCAGGTGCCACTCGGTCGGGGTCAGCCGGATCTCGCCGCCGTCGTCCCTGGTCACCCGATGAGTGGCCAGGTCGACCATCGCCAGCCCGACCCGCACCGGTTGGGGGTCTGACTCCGGTTCGCCCGGCCGCTGGCGCCGCCAGTGTGCCCGCATCCGGGCCAGCAGTTCGTCGATCCCGAATGGCTTGACCACGTAGTCGTCCGCCCCGAGGTCGAGCGCGAGGACCTTGTCGGTGCTGGTGCGTCGGCCCGACATCACGATGATCGGCACGTCGCTCCAGGTGCGTAGGCCGCGGATCACCTCGGTGCCCTCCCGATCGGGAAGGCCCAGGTCGAGCAGGACCAGATCCGGGTGGCCGATCCGGGCGGTCTCCAGGGCGGCAGCGGCGGCGGCAGCCGTCATGACCCGGTAGCCCCGCCCACGCAGTGCGATGCCGAGCGCCCTGACGAGTTGGGAGTCATCGTCCACGACCAGCACGGTGCGGCTCGTCGTCACGGGCGGGTCCCGTCCGATGCGTGGTTCGCCGACACCGCGCCATCGGGCACGGGGGCGTAGTGCTCGGGGATCGCCCGGCGCGCGTCATCGGAGGGACGGGCAGTCACGTCGGCGTCGTGGATCGGCAGCGAGACGGTCATGGTCAGTCCTCCGCCGGGGGTGTCCTCGGGGACCAGGGTCCCGCCCATCGCCTCGGTCAACCCGCGGGACAGCGCCAGCCCCAGCCCCAGTCCACTCGAGTTGTCCGTGTCGCCGAGTCGCTGAAAGGCGGTGAAGATCCGTTCCCGGTCCCCCGGCGGCACCCCTGCTCCGCGGTCGACCACGCGCAGCTCGACCCGGCCGGCGTGGCTGCTGGCCCGCAGCGTGGGTGGCACTCCGACGGGGGAGTGCCGCAGGGCGTTCGAGAGCAGGTTGGCCAGGACTCGTTCCAGCAGTTCGGGGTCGGCCGTCACGTCGGGCAGCCCTTCGGGCAGGTCGATGCTCACCTCTGCGGCGTCCGGGCCGAGCTCGGCCAGGACGACGGTGACCACGTCGTCCAGCCCGGCCGCGCGAGGGCGGGCCACGATCACCCCGGCCTGCAGTCGGCTCAGGTCGAGCAGGTTGTCCACCAGCCGGGCGAGTTGGTCGAGCGACTCCTCGGCGGTGGCCAGCAACTCGTCGGTGTCCTCGGCCGACCACGCGACGTCACCGCCACGCAGGCTGGTGACGGCGGTCTTGGCCGAGGCCAAAGGACGGCGCAGGTCGTGCCCGACGGCGGCGAGAAGCGCGGTGCGGGTTCGGTCCACCTGGGCCAGCGGACCGAGCTGGGCCGCGACCATCGCCAGCCGCTGCTGCTCGAGCAGGCTTGCCGCCTGGGCGGCGAATGCGGAGAGGATCCGTCGGTCGTCGGCGGCGAGGGTCCGGCCACGCAGGACCAGGACCAGCCGGTCGCCGACCTCGACGTCGACCTCACCGTCGGCAGGGGTGCGGCAGCCCGGTTGCCCTGAGCTGCCCACCACCGTCCACGTGCCAGGGGCGCTGTCCGCCTCCGGGTTGCCGTCCCGGCTCGGGTCGCCACGCTCCAGCAGGGTCGCCGACGCCATCCCGAACACCTCTCGCACCCGGTCCAGCAGGGCGGGCAGCGAGCCCTCGCCGCGTGCCGCCGCCCCGGCGATCCAGCTCAATGTCTGGGCCTCCGCCGCGGCCCGGGCGATCTGCCGGGTGCGCCTGGCCGTCAGGTCGACGGTCCAGCTGACCGCGGCGGCGACCAGGGCGAAGACCACGATCGCCAGCACGTTGTTGCCCTCACTGATCGTGAAGGTGTGGATCGGCGGGATGAAGTAGTAGTTCAGCAGCAGCGAGGCGGCCAACGCCGACAGCACCGCCGGAGTGGTTCCGCCGATCAACGAGACGCCGACCACCGTCAGCAGGAACGCCAGGGTGTCGCTCACCAGGTTGACCTGTTCCCGGACCTGGGAGAGGGCCAGGGAGACCAGCGGCAGCGCGGAGGCGGCCACAGCCAGCCCCGTCAGCTGCCGCCGGGCGGGCACGCCACCACCGATCCGAGGGAGGCTGAACCGGCCCCCCATGTGTGCGTGGGTGACCATGTGGACGTCGACGTCCCCGGATCCGCGGATCACCTGGGTGCCGATCCCGGGGCCGGTCAGCCGGCGCACCACCCCGGATCGTCGGCTGACCCCGAGTACCAGCTGGGTGGCGTTCTCGGCCCGGGAGAAGTTGAGCAGCGCCTGCGCGATGTCGTCGCCGAGCACCTGGTGGTAGCTGCCCCCGAGGTCGTGCACGAGCCGGCGCAGCGCGTCCAGCCGGTCCGGCCGTGGTCCGGACAGCCCGTCCGATCGGGCGACGTGCAGGGCCAGCAGGTCGCCGCCGGTGCTCCGGGCGGCGATCCGGGCGGCCCGGCGGACCAGGGTCTCGCTCTCCGGGCCCCCGGTGACCGCCACTACCACTCGCTCACGCGCCTCCCAGGTACCGGCGATCCCGTGCTCGGTGCGATAGCGCCGCAGCCCCTCCTCGACCCGGTCGGCCAACCAGAGCAGCGCCAACTCGCGCAGCGCGGACAGGTTGCCCACCCGGAAGTAGTTGGTCAACGCGGCTTCGATCCGGTCGGCGGAGTAGATGTTGCCGTGCGCCATCCGGCGGCGCAGAGCCTCCGGGGAGGAGTCGACCAGCTCGATCTGGTCGGCGGCGCGGACCACCGAGTCCGGCACCGTCTCGCGCTGCGGCACCCCGGTGATCTTCTCCACCACGTCGTTGAGCGACTCCAGATGCTGCACGTTCAGCGTGGTGATCACGTCGATGCCGGCGTCCAGCAACTGCTCGACGTCCTGCCACCGCTTGGGGTGGTCGGTGCCCGGGGCATTGGTGTGGGCCAGCTCGTCGATCAGTGCCACCTGCGGGGCCCGGTCGAGGACGGCCTGGGTGTCCATCTCGGTCAGCTGCACGCCACGATGGCTGACCGTGCGGCGGGGCACCACCTCGAGGTCGCCGACCGCGGCAGCGGTGCGAGCGCGGCCGTGGGTCTCGACCAGTCCGACCACGACGTCGGTGCCCCGCGCCTGCCGCCGCCGCCCCTCGTCGAGCATGGCGAACGTCTTGCCCACCCCCGGCGCCGCGCCGAGATACACCCGCAACCGGCCGCGGGTCATGTCGGCACCTCGCCGTGGCTCACGGCTCGATCATCCCAGGAGTCGCAGGGCGACGTTGAGCTCCAGGACGTTCACCCGCGGCCGGCCCAGAAAGCCGAGGATCCGCCCCTGAGTGTGCTCGTCCACCAACCGGCGGACGGTGGCCGGGTCGAGGCCGCGGGCCCGGGCGACCCGTGCCACCTGCAGCCGGGCGTAGGCCGGGCTGATCTGCGGGTCGAGCCCCGAGCCGGAGGCGGTGACGCCATCCGCCGGCACCTGGTCGACGGTGACTCCGTTGAAGGCGGCGATCTCGGTGCGGCGCTGGGCGATCGCGGTGAGGAGGTCCGAGTTGGTCGGTCCGAGGTTGGACGCGCCGGACGAGGTCGGGTCGTACCCGGTCCTGCCGGCGGCGGAGGGACGGGGCTGGAACCACTGCGGCAACGGCGTGCCGTCGGCGTCGGTGGCGTTCTGGCCGAGCAGGGACGAACCGACGGCCTGGCCTGCGGAGGTGACCAGCGAACCGTTCGCCTGATGCTCGAACACCAACTGGCCGATGCCGGTGACGGCGAGCGGGTAGACCAGCCCGAGCAGGACGGTGAGCACGAGCAGAGCGCGGACCGCGGCCAGATGCTGGCCGAGGAGGCGGGAGGAGGAGGACATGGCAGTTACCCGATTCCTGGAATGAACTGGACGGCGAGGTCGACGAGTTTGATCCCGACGAACGGCAGGAGCAGGCCGCCGAGGCCGTAGACGTAGAGGTTGCGGCGCAGCAGCTGTGAGGCCGAGCTGGGCCGGTAGCGGACTCCGCGCAGGGCCAGTGGGATCAGCGCAAGGATGATCAGCGCGTTGAAGATGATCGCGGATGTGATCGCCGACCGCGGGCTGTGCAGGCCCATCACGTTGAGCACCCCGAGGCCCGGGTACACCGCGGCGAACATCGCGGGGATGATCGCGAAGTACTTGGCCACGTCGTTGGCGATGGAGAAGGTGGTCAGGGAGCCCCGGGTGATCAGCAACTGCTTGCCGATCTCGACGATCTCTATGAGCTTGGTCGGGTCGGAGTCCAGGTCGACCATGTTCCCGGCTTCCTTGGCGGCCGACGTGCCCGTGTTCATGGCGACGCCGACGTCCGCCTGGGCCAGCGCGGGGGCGTCGTTGGTGCCGTCGCCGGTCATCGCGACCAGCTTGCCGCCCTCCTGCTCGCGCTTGATCAGGGCCATCTTGTCCTCAGGGGTCGCCTCGGCCAGGAAGTCGTCGACCCCCGCCTCGTCGGCGATCGCCCGGGCGGTCAACGGGTTGTCGCCGGTGATCATCACAGTCCGGATACCCATGGCGCGCAGCTCGTCGAACCGTTCGCGCATGCCGGACTTGACGACGTCCTTGAGGTGGATGACGCCCAACACCCGAGCCGTCGAGGGTGCCCCCGTCGTCGCGCCGTCCGGCGGGCTCTCGGCGACCAGCAGGGGTGTGCCACCGCCGGCCGAGATGCCGTCGACCAGGGCGCCGACCTCGGCGGGCACGCTGCCCCCGCAGCCGCGCACCCAGGCGGTGACGGCGCTGGCGGCACCCTTGCGGATCCGGGTTCCGTCGTCCAGGTCGACCCCGCTCATCCGGGTCTGCGCGGTGAACGGGACGAAGTGGGTGTGCACCAACTCGCCCTCATGCCGCTCCCGCAGGCCGTACCCGGTCTTGGCCAGCACCACCACCGAGCGACCCTCGGGGGTCTCGTCCGCGAGGCTGGCCAGCTGGGCGGCATCCGCCAGCCGCGAGGCGTCGAGGCCGGCCACCGGAAGGAACTCGCTGGCCTGCCGATTGCCCAGGGTGATCGTGCCGGTCTTGTCCAGCAGCAGGGTGTTGACATCGCCGGCGGCCTCGACCGCCCGGCCGGACATCGCCAGCACGTTGCGCTGCACCAGTCGGTCCATGCCGGCGATCCCGATCGCCGACAGCAATGCCCCGATCGTGGTCGGGATGAGCGCCACCAGCAGCGCGACGAGCACGACGACCGACTGCTCCGCCCCGGAGTAGATCGCCAGCGGCTGCAGGGTGATCACCGCCAGCATGAAGATCACGGTCAGGCTGGCGAGCAGGATGTTCAGCGCGATCTCGTTGGGGGTCTTCTGCCGCGAGGCGCCCTCGACCAGGGCGATCATCCGGTCGATGAAGGTCTCGCCGGGCCTGCTGGTGATCCGCACGACGATCCGGTCCGACAGCACCCTGGTGCCGCCGGTCACCGAACTGCGGTCGCCGCCGGACTCACGGATGACGGGCGCGGACTCCCCGGTGATGGCGGACTCATCGACGCTGGCCACGCCCTCGACCACGTCGCCGTCGCTGGGGATGATCTGGCCCGCCTCGACCACGACCAGGTCGCCGAGCGTGAGCTGGACCGCGGGCACCTCGTGCTCCGTGGAGTCGGCCGGCTGCTGGCCCGGGGTCCAGCCGGTCAGCCGGCGGGCGACGGTCTGGGTGCGGGTCTTGCGCAGGGTCGCCGCCTGGGCCTTCCCGCGTCCTTCGGCCACCGCCTCGGCCAGGTTGGCGAACACGACGGTCAGCCACAGCCAGCCGGCAATGGTCCAGGCGAAGGTGCTGGGATCGCGCACCGCGCTGATCGTGGTCAGCAGCGAGCCCACCTCGACCACGAACATCACCGGATTGCGCCAGAGCGTGCGCGGGTCGAGCTTGCGCAACGAGTCCGGCAGGGCCCGGACCAGCATGGCCGGGTCGAGCAGGCCGCCCCCGACCCGACGCGCGTCGTGCGTGCTCGAGGGCGGGCTGGAGATCGGTCCGTGGCGGAGTGCGGTCCCGGGACGGTCGGTGGACATCAGGCCAGGCCTTCCGCGAGCGGTCCCAGCGCCAGCGCAGGGAAGTAGGTGAGCGAGACGACGATGACGATCACGCCGACCAGCAGGCCGACGAACAGCGGTCGGTGGGTGAGCAGGGTGCCGGCGGTGACCGGCACCGGTGTCTGCCGGGACAACGACCCCGCCAGGGCGAGGACGAACACGATCGGCAGGAATCGGGCCAAGAGCATGCACAGACCCAGGGCCGTGTTGTAGAAGTCCGTGTTCACCGAGATCCCGGCGAACGCCGAGCCGTTGTTGTTCGACGCCGAGGTGAACGCGTACAGCACCTCCGTCAGCCCGTGGGCGCCGGGGTTGAGGATGCTCTCCTTCGGGCCCGGCAGCGCCATCGCCACCGCGGTGCCGACCAGGACGCAGGCCGGCGTGGCCAGGATGTACAGGCTGGCCAGCTTCATCTCCCGGGCCTGGATCTTCTTGCCCAGGTATTCGGGCGTGCGCCCGACCATCAGGCCGGCGACGAAGACGGCGATCACCGCGATCATGAGCATCCCGTACAGGCCGGACCCGACGCCGCCGGGCGCGATCTCCCCGGTCATCATGTTCAGGAGCGTCAGACCCCCGCCGAGCGGGGTGTAGGAATCGTGGAAGCTGTTCACCGCGCCGGTCGAGGTGAGCGTGGTCGAGACGGCGAACAGGGCGCTTCCCCAGATCCCGAACCGGGTCTCCTTGCCCTCCATCGCCGCCCCCGCGGCGGCGGGTGCGCCGGAATGGTGCTGGCTCTCGAACACGGTCATGGCGATGACAGACGCCAACCAGAGCACCGCCATCGTGGAGAGGATCGCGTAGCCCTGTCGGTTGTCACCGACCATCCGGCCGAACGCTCGCGGCATGCTCACCGGGATCAGCAGGATCAGGAAGATCTCGAACAGATTGGTCACGGCGTTGGGGTTCTCGAAGGGGTGCGCGGAGTTGGCGTTGTAGAAGCCGCCCCCGTTGGTCCCCAGCTCCTTGATCGCCTCCTGCGAGGCGACCGGACCGCCTGTGATGCCCTGATGCTGCCCCACCAGCGTCGTCACGGTGTGGGCGCCGTCCAGGTTCTGCACCGCCCCCGCGGCGATCAGTACCAGCGCCGCAACGATGCTGATCGGCAGCAGGACCCGCAGGCACCCGCGGACCAGGTCGACCCAGAAGTTGCCGAGCAGGTCGGTCCGCGAACGGGTGAAGCCGCGCACCAGCGCGACCGCCACCGCGATGCCGACGGCCGCGGAGACGAAGTTCTGCACCGTCAGGCCGGCCATCTGAACCAGGTGGCCCATCGTGGACTCACCGGAATAGGACTGCCAGTCCGTGTTCGTCACGAACGAGGCCGCGGTGTTCCACGCCTGACCCGGCTCGACCGCGGGGAGGCCGAGCGAGAGCCAGAGATGGTTCTGCAGGCGCTGGAAGGCATACAGGAACACCACGCTGACCCCGGAGAAGGCCAGCACTGCGCGCAGGTACGAGGCCCAGGACTGCTCGGCGTCGCCGTCCACCCCGACCAAGCGGTAGACGCCCCGCTCGATCCGCGCGTGCCTGGCCGACGTGAACACCCGGGCGAGATAGTCACCCATGGGCCGGTAGCAGGCGGCGAGCGCCGCGACCAGCACGCCGACCTGCAGTAGCCCGGCGGTGGTGTCGGACATCAGAATCTCTCCGGGAACACGAGGGCGACCAGGATGTAGACCATCAGCGCCGCGCCCACGATCAGGCCGACGATGTTGTCCGCAGACATGACAACTCCTTCAGGCAGTCAGCGAGCCCGGGTGGGGTGGCGGTCACAACCGCTCGACCCCCCGGGCGAGCAGGCCGAGCACGGCGAAGACGGTCACGGTCAGGAGCACAAAGGCGAGATCAGCCACCAGAGACCTCCACGTCATCCAGGAGCCGCGTTCAGGCGACCCAGCCCTTTCTAGCCCCGCCCGCGCCGGGCTGGGCGCACTCCTCACGCCGCACTAACGGCGGGCCCGTTTCTCAGGCCGGCATCGAGGCCAGGCCGTCCTGGGCGTCGGTGAGGTGGCGGCGCAACGACCCGAACAGGACGGCGGCCGCCGCGGTTCCGCCGACCACACACGCCACCCACACCCCGGGCAGCCCGTGGCCGATCAGCATGCCCGCGGTGGCCGGCCCGATGATCGACGCGACCGTCCAGGACATCCCCTGCAGCGCGTTGTACCGCCCGCGCATGTCCTCCCGGGCCAGTCCGTTCACCAGCGCCGGAGCCACCGGCGCCCAGAGGGTCTCGCCCACGCCGAACAGTCCGAGCCCGGCCACGACCGCCACCACCGCCAGCCATCCGTCGACCCTGTCCGACAGTGCGATCACGACCCACGACAGCGACCAGACGGCAGCGCAGATCGAGAGCATCGAGGAGCGCCGCCGTCCTTGGATGATCTTCAGGGTCACCAGTTGGCCGACCACGATGGCGACGGTGTTCGCCGCGTACGCCCAGCCCAGGGCGCGGGCCGGGATGCCCGCGACGCCGACGGCGAAGGCGGCGAGCCCGGCCTCCATCTGCGCATAGCCGAAGGTGATCGCCAGGATCGAGAATCCGATCACCCGCAGCAGGGTGCGATCGCGCAGCACGAGCGACCAGGACGGCTCGGCGCCCCGGGCGGCCGCGTCGTCCTCGTCCGGGGCGGGAGCCGCCCCGGTGCCGCGGGGCAGGCTGACCAGCACCGCGATGTAGGCCAGGTAGGTCAGCGCGTCGACGACGTACAGCCGCTGGAAGGACGCCACCGACTCGACGTGAATGATCATCGAGCTGACGAGCCCGCCGACGCCCAGACCGGCATTGAGCATCATGAAGTTGACGCCGTAGACCTTCTCCCGGGCCTCCTGCGGCACCAGCCGGGTCAGCAGCGCGGTCGAGGCCGGCCACACCGCGACGTTGCCGACCACGATCAGCGAGGCGACCCCGAAGCCCTGGCCGACCGTGGAGACCAGCCCGATGCACGCCGTCCCGACGGCTTCGACGACCAGGCCGATGATCATGACCGGGCGAGGGCCGAACCGGTCGATCAGGCTGCCGCTGATCGGCGAGGTGAGGAAGCCGAGCAGGCCCATCCAGGCGAAGAGCCAGCCCACGGTGGCGGTCTCGAAGCCGCGCACGGTGGCCAGGTAGACGTACAGGTACGGCATGGTCAGGCCGCTGCCGAGGGAGGAGAACGCGAACCCGATCACGACCCGCCAGACATACGGGTGCAGGTCCCGCAGCCGCACCGAGGGCGGCTCCACCAGGTCGGTCACGACTGCCCACCCTCCCCCACCCCCGGCGCTCGGCACCAACGGGTTTCCCGCCGTCGGCCCAGGGTCAGCGCAGGTGGACCAGATGCGTCATGTCGTCCGTGGGCAGTCCGTCGACGGCGACGGCGACCACCTCGATCTCGGTCAGCGACGCCGCCCCCTCGAGCGTCGTCATGAAGGCGGTGTCGGCGGCGTCACGGCCGGTGGCGATCCGCAGCATCGAACTGCGCGGAGCGAGGGCCGTGGCGTCGATCACGTTCCAGGCGCCGTCCAGGTGCGCCTCCGCCACCGCGTGGAAGTCCATCGGCGACAGCCCCGGCGCGTACACCGCCGCCAGCCGGGCCGGCACGTTCCGGGCCCGCAGCAGGGCCACCACGAGGTGGGCGAAGTCCCGGCACACCCCGGCCCGGGCCAGGAAGGTGTCGACGGCGCCGTCGATCGGCCGGCTCGACCCACTCACGTAGGCGAGCTGATGGCCGACCCAGCTGCTCACGCCGTCCAGCAGGTCCTTGCCCTCCAGCCCGGAGAACTCGGCGATGGCCACCGGCCGCAGGGTGTCGGAGTCGCAGTACCGGCTGGGCCGCAGGTAGCTGATCCGCTCCAGGGTGCTGATCGGTTCCGGCTCGGCCTGCCCGACCGCGGTGGCCGTGTAGTGCACGACGAGTGCCCCCGGCGGGAGGCGGCACACGTGCAGCCGGCCCCCGGTCTCGGCAGCGATCTCGTCCACGACGACCGGTACTCGGTCGACGGTCACCGAGAGCGATTCCTCGCTGATCTGCGGGCCCTCGGCCACGGCCACGGCCAGCACGATCTCCGACGGCTCGCTCACCTCGCCCTCCAGGTGGGCGGACACGGCGCGTTCCATGGTGGTCCTCTCGCTGGGGATCATCGGGCCCGGACGACGCGGAGCTGCTTCTCGATCCTGAGGACGCCGGGCCCCCGGCTGGTCCACGCCGTGCCGAGGGTGGGCGGCACGTCTCGGTACTCGCGCCCGACCGCGGTGGTCAGGTAGCGCAGATCGGTGGGCCGGTCGTGGGTGGGATCGAGCGCCAGCACCCGCCCGGTGGCCGGGTCGCACACCTCGACCCAGGCATGGCTCGCTCCCTCGCCGAGCAGGTGCCCCGAGACGTACCTGGCCGCCACCCCCCGGCAGCGGCACATCGCGATCAGCACGTGCGCCAGGTCCTGGCAGACCCCGGCCCGCAGCCGCCAGGCCTGGCCCGCGGTGGTGGACACCGACGTGACCCCCGGCCGGTAGTGCATCTCCCGCGCCACCAGGTGCATCAGCTCGACCCCCGCCTCCAGCGGGGCGGTCGCGCAGACCGATCCCGCCGCGGCCACCAGTTCGGGGTCGGCCTCGACCAGCGCACCGGTCTCCTCCCCGACCGCCCAGGGCATCGGTACCCCGCCGTCGCGCACCCGCGACACGACGGCACGGGTCTCGTAGGTCAGGGTGGACGTCGCGGCGTCCACCCTGGTGAGCATCACCGTGTTCCCGAGCCGATCGACCTCGGTGCGCAGATCGACCGGGTGCTCGGCGTCGTCGACCAGCACCCGGAACCGGTGGGCGATCCGCTGCTGATCGCCGTGCCGGCGCCGGGGAACCACGATCAGGCGCTGGGTGACCCGGCTGACCCGCCCGGAGTAGGTGAAGCGGGCGACGTGGTGCAGCACGGTGACCACGCTCCTCGCCCCGGCGACGTCGGCTCCGGTGAACGGGGGCACCTCGCCGATCGGGGCGTCGAGCAACCCGTCCCCGGCCGTCAACCGTCGCATCGCCCGCTCCCCCACGCGCTCATCCTGTCGGCATCCGGCCGGGGGCGCCCATCGACGACCCACCGGGCTCGTCGGTGAGAGCCTGCCGACTCTCGGCTAGCCTGCCGGCATGCCCTCACCCCGGCCGCCGGTGCTGGTCACCGTGTATGAGCCGCTGATGGGCACCACCGTCGAGATCGCCGTCCTGGCAACGGATCCGGCCGCCGCCGAACGCGCGGAGGGGGCTGCGCTGGCCGAGATCCAGCGCCTGACCCGCGTCTTCTCGACCTTCGACGAGGACAGCGAGCTGTGCCGGTGGCGCCGGGGCGGGCAGCCCCGGCCGGGCGCCGAGCTCGGCGCCGTGCTGGCC
>JBAPWU010000388.1:0-4480 GCA_049283855.1 Kineosporiaceae bacterium | reverse complement strand
GCCCGCCGCGCCTCGAGCACTGACCCGGCGGACTCCCTCGACCCGGGCCGCAACGGCGACCGCCTGGGCGAGCGCGGGATCGGCGCCGGTGGAACCGGTGAGCTCGATGTCCCGGCCGGCCACGCGGACCTCCACCGGGGCGCCACCCAGCGCCGTCGTGACCCGGTTGTGGATATCTCGTTCGATGCCCCGCGCCGTGACCCAGGAGCCGGCAAGAACGGCTGCCAGAAGCGCGCCGAGAACCAGCGGCGGCCTCCCGCGCCGTCGTGCTGGGCCACCTGGGTGTTGCCTCTGCATCCCTACCCCGAATCGGCCTCGTGGGGGTTTGTGCGCTGTTACTGTCGCGACGTTAGAGTAACGGACCGGGCATGGTGGCGGGTCGAGAGAACCCCACGGGAACGGACCATCTGGTGGTGCCCAGCGTAGTTGCATTGTCACTCGTGGAAACCACCCGGAGGGAGCCCGGCGAGAGGGGCGGAGGAGATGTCTGACAACGATGGCCAACCGGTCCGATCCGGTGGGCTCTCGCGTCTGGTGGCCCGTTTCGCGGGGCGCGGCGATGCGGGAGGGCCCGGGCCGGAGCGCCTGTCGGACGATCACCTCATCCGCATGGTGGACCGCACCGCACCCTCGGCGCCCGGCATCCGCCGCGATGTCGACGACAGTTCTCCCGACCGGGCCGACCCGAACGCCGGACCCGTGATCAGCGACGAAGGAGCGGGGATGACCACGCCCAGTGCGGCACACCAGTTCGGTCCGAGGGTCAGCAAGCACGAGGAGCTGAACCGGGTCCTGATGGGCGTGCGGCGGTCCATGCCGGAACTGCACGGGGTGATGATCGCCTCGGTCGACGGGCTGCCGGTGGCTCACGATTTCCCCGACTCGGACGCCGATCGGTTGGCGGCGATGGCGGCGACGGCGCTCGGGCTCGGGAAGCGGATCAGCGAGCGAACCAATCTCGGAGGGTTCCAGGAGGCCGTGGTGCGCGGCGACAACGGCTACATGGTGGCCTACGCGGCCGGCCAGCAGGCGGTACTGGTGATGTCGGGTCCGAGCGACTCCAACCTCGGCCTGATGCGCATCGAGGCTCGTGCCGCCTCGGTGATGATCAGCAGGCTCCTCGGCTAGGACCCGCATGGACACGATGCTGAAGATCGCCCAGGCGGCCATGGGCGACATGCCGCCGCAGAGCCGGTTCGACGCGGGGGACGCGGCGGTGATCCTGGATCATCGTGACCTCCTGCTGTCTCTCGAGGACCAGGTGGTGAAGCGGTTCTACGACACCCTGTATGCGCACCCCGCCACGGCGAGCGTCTTCGTCGAGGGCGAGCGCCCGGCGCGCGAGGGAACCCTGGTCCAATGGTGGCGCCGCACCGTCAACGGCCCGCTCGACGATCAGTACTTCGCCTGGATGGCCATGGTCGGCATGGTGCATGTGGCGCGCAAGGTCAGCAACCCGATGATGCTGGCCATGGCCGACCACACGGTGACCTTCGTCGCCGAGCAGGTCGAGGCCTCGGGCATGGAGCCGCTGCGCGGGGCTCGGCTGGTGCTCGCCTTCCGGCGCCTGGCGGCGACGGTCGGCGCCATCATCACCGACGGCTACGACCATGCGGTCACCTCGGCGTTGTTCACCGTGGCGGGGATGCCCGAGGCGCTGCTGCACCGGTTGCGTGACCAGGAGATCGCCGACGCGCTGCGCGAGGCCCACCAGGAGATCGGCCTGACCTAGGCGCGGGGACCGTAGGCTCGCGGGGTGACGATCACGACGACCTCTCGGCGCGGTCCGCTGCTGCGCTGGTTCCTCGACGCCGGGGAGCACGACCCCGGTGGCTTCTACGAGGACGAGCACCAGGCCTCCAGCCACCACCACGTCCACCCGTGGTGGCGCGTGATGTGCCTGACCGGCGTCGACTACTTCTCCACCCTCGGCTATCAGCCGGGGATCGCCGCGCTCGCCGCTGGTGCCCTCGCTCCGATCGCGACCGTCGTGCTGGTCGTGGTCACCCTGTTCGGGGCGCTGCCCATGTATCGGCGGGTGGCCGAGGAGAGCCCGCACGGCGACGGCAGCCTGTCGATGCTCGAGCGGCTGCTGTCCTACTGGCCCAGCAAGCTCCTGGTCCTGACCCTGATCGGGTTCGTGGCCACCGGGTTCATCATCACCATCACGCTGTCGGCGGCCGACGCCAGCGCCCACCTGCTCGAGAACCCCTACCTGAAGACGGCTCTCGACGGGCGCCAGGTGGTCGTCACGCTGATCCTGCTGCTCGCCCTGGCCGCGGTCTTCCTCAAGGGGTTCAACGAGGCGATCGGCCTGGCCGTCGTCCTGGTGGTGGCCTACCTGGGGCTGAGCGCGGTGGTGATCGTGAACGGCCTGAGTGAGGTGCTCACCCACCCGACGACCTTCGGCGACTGGGTCGACGCGATGACCACGGCCCATTCCACGCCGCTGGGCATCATCGGCGCGGCCCTCCTGGTCTTCCCCGCCCTGGCCCTGGGTCTGTCCGGCTTCGAGACCGGTGTGGTGGTGATGCCCCTGGTCAAGGGCGATCCCACCGACACCCAGGCGGCGCCGGCGGGACGGATCCGCAACGCCAAGCGGCTGCTCACCACGGCGGCCCTGATCATGAGCGTGATGCTGATCGGCTCCTCGCTGGTGACCACGTTGCTGATCCCGGCCAGGGCCTTTCGGGCGGCCGGGGACGGACAGCCCGCCGGGGAGGCCAACGGACGGGCCCTGGCGTACCTGGCGCACGAGCGGCTCGGCGAGGCCTTCGGCACCGCCTACGACGCCGCGACCATCGGCATCCTGTGGTTCGCCGGCGCCTCGGCGATGGCGGGGCTGCTCAACATCGTGCCCCGGTACCTGCCCCGGTACGGGATGGCTCCGGACTGGGCCCGCTCGACCCGGCCGCTGGTCGTGGTGTTCAGCCTGGTGGCCGCCGTCGTCACCCTGCTGTTCAAGGCCGAAGTCGATGCCCAGGCCGGTGCCTACGCCACCGGCGTGCTGGCGCTGATGACCTCTGCCGCCGTGGCGGTCTTCCTCACCGAGCTGCGCCGCGGCCACCGCCGGACCGCCGCGCTGTTCGCCGTGATCAGTGCGATCTTCGTCTACACCATCGTGGTCACCGTGCTCGACCGGCCGGAGGGCCTATACATCGCGCTGGTGTTCATCGCGATGATCCTCGTGGTCAGCCTGATCTCACGGGTGAGCCGGAGCACCGAGCTGCGGGTGCAGCGGGTGGTTCCCGACGCCACCGCCGAGGAGGTCCTGACGGCGGCCCAGGCCGGTGCGCAGCCGATCCGGTTCATCGCCAACAAGCTCAACGCGGGTGACACCGAGGAGTACCGGGAGAAGTCGCTGGAGGTGCGGGCGGACAACCACTTGGCCCGCAACCAGAAGGTGATCTTCCTGGAGGTGGAGATCACCGACGCCAGCGACTTCACCTCGGCGGTCCCGGTGACCGCGGTATCGGTTGGGCGGCATCGGATCCTGCGCGCGCGGGGGACCAGCGTGCCCAACGTGCTGGCCGCCGTCCTGCTGCATGTGCGCGACCGCGCGGCCGAGCCTCCGCACGCGTACTTCGAGTGGAGCGAGCGCGCGCTCGGTGAGAACGTGCTGCGCTTCCTGCTGGCCGGCGAGGGGGACATCCCGCCGCTGACCCGCGAGATCCTGCGCCGGGCCGAGCCCGACCCGATGCGCCGTCCGCAGATCCACGTCGGCGGCTGACCGGCCGGCCGGCAGGCTCCGGGTCACCCCACGTCGCGGCGCCGGAACCCGACCGAGCCGCTGGCCACGAGCGCCACCGCCGCCGCGACCAGCACCAGCAGGGGGGCCACGGTCACCGTGCCGCCGGGCAGCGAGGGCAGGTGCGCGAACGGCGACAGCTCGGTCAGCCAGGCCGGCAGCCCGAGCAGCGTCCCCAGTTCGCCGACGACCAGGAACAGGATCAGCAGGATCCAGGCCCCCGACGTCCACCGCGGCACCAAGCCGAAGATCAACATGGTCAGGCCCACGCACACCCACACGGCGGGCAGCGGAGCCAGCGCCGCCGGGACGAGGTGGCGCACCGTGCCAGCCACGTCTCCCTCGGCCAGCCCGTGGACCAGCCCGGTGGTCGTACCCAGCACGATCAGGAGCCAGGCGGTGCCCAACAGGGCGATCACCAGATGGCTGCCCAGCCACGTCCACCGGTTGGTCGAGGTGGCCAGCACCTGCTCGGCGTGGATGTCGCGCTCCTCACCGCGCAGCCGCAGCGTCGCCGAGATGCCGTACCCGGCGATGACCAGGCTGATGATGGCGAAGTCGGCCGACAGGAACAGGTCGGTCAGGGTGGCCGCACCGTTGCCGCCGAGCTGGCGCAGCATGTCCTGCAGCGCCGGGTCCTCGAGCATCGAGCCGACCTGCCCGGCCAGCGAGCCGAGCACCGAGCCGCCGAGCACGATCCCGGCGGTCCAGCCGAGCAGGCTCCAGCGCTGC
>JBAPWU010000387.1:0-3844 GCA_049283855.1 Kineosporiaceae bacterium | reverse complement strand
GCGGGGGGCAGCGGTGTGGCCCAGTCGTCGTCCTCGCCGAGGCCGTGCAGCGTGGCGTGGGCGGCCAGGGCCACCCGCCGGTGCCCCTCGGAGGTCAGGTGGATCCGGTCCTCGGCCCACATCCGCCAGTCCTGCAGCGCGACCAGGCCCCAGAGGTCCAGCACCGCGGCGCCGTGGTGGCGGGCGATGGTGTGGATGTGGGCGATGTAGATCCCCACCCGCCCCCGGGTGCGCTGCACGATCGGCGCCCCGCGCGGGTCGGTGGGGGTGACCATCAGCACGTCCGCCCCGCCGGCCCGGATCCGGGCCACGGCGGTGTCGAGCCGACCGGCCAGCGCATCGACGTCGGCCCGTGGCCGCAGGATGTCGTTGCCTCCGCCGACGATCGAGACCAGGTCCGGGCGCAGGGAGAGGGCGTCGTCCAGCTGGCGGGTGGCGATGTCCTCGAGCAGCCGGCCGCGCACGGCCAGGTTGGCGTAGCCGAACCCCCCGACCTCGCCGACCTCCCCGACCTCGCCGGCATCGGCGGCGGCATCGGCGGCGAGGTGCCCGGCCAGCCGGTCCGCCCAGCCGCGGTAGCCCCCGGGATCGGCCTCGTCCGGGTCGCTCATCCCCTCGGTGAACGAGTCCCCGATCGCGACGTACCGCCGCCACACCCTGCTCATGCTCCGCAGGTGTACACGGTGGACCCGCATCCGGCCCAATCCCGGGTACCCCGCGGGGCACGAGCGGGGGTGCAGGGGTCGTGCAACGCGGACGGCGGGCGGCCCCGGTGTGGGGACGCCCGCCGTCGACGAGTGCGGTGGATCAGGCCTTGCCGAGGATCCGGTTCAGGTTGGTGCCGCAGACCGGGCACTTGCCCTTGGCCATGCGACGGCCGTTGGTCTCGACGATGTTGCCCTCGGCCTGGCGCTTCTCCTTGCACTTCACGCAGTAGAACTCGCCGCTGTAGGTGTCAGCCATTCTGGCTCCTTGTTCGCTGGTGCACTGTCCGGGGGATGGTCCGACGGCTCTGGTCTGCCGTCGCCGGGCGCGCCGGCGCCATCGAGGCGCTCGGCCCCCTGCATCGAGGACCTGTCGTCACCCTAACCGACCACGCAGCGTGCTTTGGACACGAGGCGCCACGTGGCGCGTCCTCCACAGGACGCCGGTGTGTTGTCCACAGGCGATCCGGCTGCCGTGCGGGGGCCGTGCGGGGGAGGCGGCGTGGTCTGGACCACAGTGGGCTGTCCTGCGCCGGAGGCGCCGCGCCGATAGCGTTCCGGTGTTGACTCAGCGTAATCGAAACCGTTTCGGAGGCACCGATGACCGGCTCGACCGACTGGGCCGGCGAGCCCTATCAGGATCTGCAGGTTCGCCGGCTCGACGAGGCGATCGCGGTGCTCACCCTCGATCTGCCCGACCGCCGGAACATGATGTCCGAGCCGATGACCGCGTCCTGGGGCCGGGCCATGACCGCGCTCGCGGCCGACCCGGACCTTCGCGCCGTCGTGGTCACCGGCACCCCACCGGCGTTCTGCTCCGGCGGGGACACCTCCTGGATCGGGGCCGAGTCCCACCTGGGCATCGAGGGCCTGCGTGATCGGATGGCCCGCTTCTATCGGGTCTGGATGGCGATCACCGACCTCAGGGTGCCGACGGTCGCCGCGATCGACGGCCCCGCGATCGGTGCGGGGCTGGCCCTGGCCATGGCCTGCGACATCCGCTACGTGGCGGACGACGCCGCGCTCGCCGCACCGTTCACCCGGCTCGGCATGCACCCCGGCATGCTCACCACCTGGTCGCTGACCCGGGCGTCGTCGCTCGCGGTGGCGCGGGACCTGCTGCTGACCGGGCGGACCGTTCGCGGCGAGGAGGCCGTGCGGCTCGGTCTGGCCAGCCGCGCCCTGCCGACCGGTGAGGTGCTGGACGCCGCCCTGGAGGCTGCCCGGGCGATCGCGGCGGCCGCGCCGATGGCCACCCGGCTGACCAAGACGGCCCTGGCCGGCGACGGCCCGGTCTCCTACGCCTCCGCGCTGCAGTGGGAGGCGCTCGCCCAGGCGGTGACCCTCGCCTCGGCCGACCTGCAGGAGGGTCTGGCGGCGCAGCGTGAGCGGCGTCCGCCCCGCTTCACCGGCCGCTGAGCCGGCGCCAGGACGGCAGATGACCCCGGCTGGGGACGGCGCACCTTCCCCAGCGCGTCGTCCCCGGAGCCGGGGCCGAGCAGGACGCTAGGCGCCCGGTCGAAGCAGCGTCAACCGTGCGGGGCCAACCCGCCGGCACGGCTGTGGAGAACACTGTGGACGGCGTGGGGAGCGTGCGGCGTGTCGCTGTGGGCAACCTGCGCACACCGTGTGGACGGCCCGGCTGCCGGGGCCGGGGAGCACCCTCTGGTCAGCGCGGGGGCCGTCCAGACCCTGTGGACAGAAAGAAGTCCGCTGTCGCACCGGGCAGGTAGCGTCGCCCCATGCCCAGCACGCAGCCCACCGGGGCGCCCGCCGACCTGTTCGGCAGCCCCGAGGTCGAGGTTCGCCGCAGCGCCCGTCGCCGGCGCACCGTGTCCGCCTACCAGGACGGCGACCGGGTCGTCGTCCTGATCCCGGCCGCGTTCAGCCGGGCCGAGGAGCGCAGGTGGGTCGAGACCATGGTGACCCGCCTGTCACGCCAGGTCCGGCGTCGCCGACCCAGCGATGCCGACCTGGCGGCGCGGGCGGCCGACCTCTCGCAGCGGTATCTCGGTGGCCGGGCCCGCCCGTCGTCGGTGGCCTGGGTGCACAACCAGAACAGCCGATGGGGCTCGTGCAGCCCGGCGCAGGGCACCATCCGGTTGAGCGACCGGCTGCAGGGCATGCCGCACTGGGTGATCGACTACGTGGTCCTGCACGAGCTGGCGCACCTGATCGAGCGCAACCACTCGGCGCGGTTCTGGGCCCTGCTCGCGGCCTATCCGCGCACCGAACGGGCGCGGGGGTTCCTGGAGGGCCACGGCGCGGCCACCGCCGGCCCGGGGGCCGGGGCCGCCGGTCAGGGCGAGGCGGAGGAGGACGACGACTGCACCGACGAGGCGGAGAGCGCCTGACGGGCCCGGACGGCCGCGACCGCCCGCTCGATGCCGGGGCCGGTGTCGCCGGCGAGCAGGTCCGGCAGCGCATCGACCGGGAACCAGGCGACGTCCAGCGACTCCTCGCTCACGGTCGGCTCGGCGAGGTCGGCGAGCAGGGCGAACTCGACGTCGAGATGCCAGTCGACGACCCCCGGGCGGCACGGCGCGCCGTGCCGGGAGAGCACGACCGGGTCGGGGAGCACCTGGCCGGCCAGCCCCGTCTCCTCGATGGCCTCGCGCGCGGCGGCCGCCGCAAGCGTGGTGTCGCCGGTCTCCAGGTGGCCGCCGGGCTGCACCCACTTGCGGATCTTGTTGTGCAGCACCAGGCAGGTCTGGGTCAGGTCCCTCGACAGCACGATCGCCGAGGCGGTGATGTGCGCCGGTGCGGCGTCCCGGGTGAGCAACGCCGCGCCGTCCTCGTCCAGCATCGCCCGCCAGGCCCAGGCCTCGAACCGGTCGGCGGCGGTCAGCCGAGGTGCGTGGGCCAGGCAGTGGCGAAGGTCGGTGACCAGGTCATCGGTGGGATCCCAACGGCTCACGCGGCATCATCCCTCGCCGTCATCGTCGCCCCGCGCCTCCTCGTCCAGCAGCGCGGCCAGTGCCGCATCCATCGCATCGCCCTGCGCCGCAGGGCTTTCCGCCCGGGCGAAGCCGGCCGGGTCGGCGAAGGCCTCCGCCGTGGGCACCAGATCGGGATGACGCCACAGCTCGTCCCGTCCGGCGGCGCCGCGGGCCTGGGTCAGCGCCGCCCAGACCGCGGCC
>JBAPWU010000386.1:0-10499 GCA_049283855.1 Kineosporiaceae bacterium | reverse complement strand
GTCCAGCAGGGCTCGATAGGCGTCGCGGCTGGCCTGTTCGATCCTGCGACCGAGGTCGGCGAACTCCAGCGCGGCGGCGTCCCGCCGGGCGGCCAGGTCGGCCTGGTCTGCGAGCAAGACAGCCGAGGTGACCCGCTCCAGGTGCCGTTGAGCGATCATCACGTCGGCGTACCGGGCGAAGATCACCTCACCCTGCTCGGTCACCTTGAACCGGCCGTCCACGGAGCCGGTCGGCTGGGCCGTGATCGCGCGGTGCAGCGGCCCGCCGCCGCGCCCGAGCGACCCGCCGCGACCGTGGAACAAGGTCAGTCTCACCCCGCGGCGCCGACCCCAGGCAACCATCTCGCGCTGGGCGTCGTAGAGGGTCAGCGTGGCGGAGGCGGGCCCGACGTCCTTGGCCGAGTCGGAGTAGCCCAGCATGATCTCGCACCGATTGTCGTTGCCGGCCAGCCAGTCCCGGGTGCCCGCCAGCGTCGTCCACTCCTCGAGGACGCCGATCGCGCCCCGCAGATCCTTGCCGGTCTCGAACAACGGCACGACGTCCAAGCGCAGCGGCCGGTCCTCGACCGCGAGCCGGGCCAGGGCGCGGACGGCGGCCAGGTGGGCGGCGGACTGGCTGAAACTGACGATGTACCGACCGCAGCATCTCGGTCCCCAGCGCCGCTGCAGCCAGGACATCACCCGCAGCGTGTCCAGCACCTCCTCGGTGCGCTCGGACAGCTCGGCCGCCGGGGTCGGGGCCGGCCAGCCTGCTGCCGCCAGCCGGTCGAGCAGGGCGGCGTCGCGGGCCGCCGCGAGGGGATCGGTGATCGGGACGCCGTCGACGGCCTCGATCCGGCCGAGCAGCTCCACCAGCGCGGCCTCGTGCACAGCGCTGTGCTGGCGCACCTCGAGCTCGGCCAGGTGAAACCCGAAGGTCTGCACGATCCAGATCAGGTGCTGCAGCTCACCGTAGGCGCTGCGGGCGTCGCCGGCGCCGACCAGGCTGTCCTGCACCAGGATCAGGTCGGCAAGCATGTCCTCGGGATCGGTGTAGGCCAACCCGGCCCGCTCGGCCCGGGTGGCCGCCACCCGGACGCCGACGGCCAGCAGCTTCTGCCGGTGCGGCTCGGAGGGGGAGTCCTTGACGATCCCGGCCATCGCCTCGGGCATCGCCACCGCGTCGTTGGCGAGCGCGGTGAGCAGAGCGGCGGACGGCGGGCTGGTCTGGGCGTCCATGGTCAGGGTCCGTGCCACCCGGTCGACCTGGACCGTGAGCATGGCGAGGGCCTCCTCGGCCTGGGTCGCCAGGGTCTGCCGGGTGACCTCGGCGGTCACGAACGGGTTCCCATCCCGGTCGCCGCCGACCCAGCTGCCGAACCGGATGAACGCCGGCACGCGGCCGGGACCTCCACCGTCCGGCGCACCGCTCCTCGCTTCCCGCTGCGCCAGCGCCGACTCCACGACCCGGTAGAGCCGGGGAACGGCCCGGAAGAGGGTCTGGTCGAACGCCGTGAGTGCCGTCTTCACCTCGTCGGAGGGCTCCGGGCGGGTGCGTCGCAGGGTCGAGGTGCGCTGCAGGATGTTGACGTCCTCCAGCAGTCGTCGCCTGGCCACGGCCCGCTCCCCCGGCCCGTTCGCCGGGTCGTGCAGACGGTCGAGCTGTCCGGCGATCCGGCGCAGCGCCGAGGACACCGCCCGGCGCCGGGCCTCGGTCGGGTGGGCGGTCAGCACCGGGTGGATCCGCAGCCGCTCGAGGTGCACCTCCGCGGCATCGCCGATCGCGTCGATCGCCGGCCACACGTCCCCGGTGTCCAGGCCACCGGTGAACTCGGGATCCTCGGCACGCAGCGAACGGGACCGATGCCGCTCCTCGGCGAGGTTGGTCAGATGGAGGTGGACGGTGACCGCGCGGGTGAGCTCAGCGGCCGTGACGGCGTCCAGGTCGGCAGCGATGCGAGCGGCGGCGACGCCGTCCGGCAGCTCGCCGGGTACGTCCTCGGGCGGGCGGCAGGCGTCCACGAGCCGGTTCATGAGATCGACCAGATCGCCATGACCGGACTCACGCCACACCTGTGCGTGGAGTTGGGAGAGCAGGTCCAGGTCCGGCTGGAGGGTGGTGGTCGACACGTCGGCGAACCTATCGGCAGGGGCCCGGCCGCCACCAGGGGACGGTACCCTCACCCGCAGACCACCGAGCCGACCGCGATCGCGACGGCGCCGCCGTAGATGACGCAGCCCAGGACGAACGCGCGACGTCGACCGATGATGCCTCCGACCTTGCCCCCGGTCACCAGGAGCGACGCCATCACCAGGGTATAGAGCGTGATCGCTGTCTGGATGCCCGTGATCGACGTCCCGACGTCGGCCTACCGGCCACCGTGGTCCCCTTCGGGGTCGGCGTCGGCGGGGTGGTCGGTGCCCGGACGGACATGGGCGTCGTCGGCCTGGGGAAGCAGCGCGTAGTGGGTGACCCGCAGTCGAACAGGGCCAGCAGCATGGCCGAGACCGGGACGGCGAGCAGAGCGCCGGCCACTCCGAACAGGGAACTGCCCAGCAACACCGAGGCGAATGCGAGGCCGGATGGAACCTGGGATCGCCTTTGTCGTTTCGGACGGCGGCCGCGGCCCCTCGCCATCGGTTCGGGCGGCGTCCACGTCCTCCTCGACGGGACGGTGCAGGGCGAGGACCCGCTCGCGCCGTTCGGGGTCAGGGCCGCACCCGACCTGGCCCGGGTCGCCACCATGCGCACCTGCCGGACCTGTACGTCCACTCGACCTTCGACCCTCGCACCGGCGAGGTACACGCCTTCGAGGAACTCGTCGGGTGCCACGGCGGCCTGGGCGGCTGGCAGAACCTACCCGTGCTCGTTCACCCGCGGGACTGGGTGATCGACGATGACCTGCTGGACCGTACCGTGCCGGGCGAGGCCGTCCTGTACGGCGCCGATGCCGTGCACCAGCAGCTCGTTCGCTGGCTGGAGCGATGTGGTGCCCGCCGGTCCGATGTGGCCGGCAATCCCGGCTGAAGGTACGTACTCGGAGGACCTGGTCCCTCGACCCCCACGCCGCCAGAGCGTCAGCGCACGGCGGCTCGCCTGGACCGTCGGCAGCCTTGACATAGGAATGACAATTCGTGAAACTCCTACCACCTAAAGAGGACTACCCCGCGGCGGCTCATCGTCAGGACGGTGCGGTCCCCGCACCCGGTGAGTCGGACGCGCGAGCTCACCGGAGCGGGCGGGGAGACCTTCACCCACACCCGGAGGTTTCTCGATGTCCACGTCCAGGCCTTCGACGGCCACGGCCAGTCGGCGATCGACGTGACTCCGTTGGAGCCCCCGCTCGACGTCGAGACGCTCGATACCGCCGCCCACCTGCTCCCAGGTCCGCATCGTCGCCTCAGTCCCGCACTGGTCGCGCTGCTCCAGTCGGCCCCCGGCGACCCATCCGTCACGCTGCTGCTGACGACAACACGTGCGGAGCGGATGCTCCCCGCCGATGCCGCGCGGTTGGAGCGGTTGCGGCTGGCCGCCGTCGCCCGACTCGGCGCGGACCGGCGCGCCGGCTCACGCGTCGACGTGCTCGACCGGTTGGTCCAGCACGCGGTGGGCGCGCCGACCGACCGAGCCATCGCGATCTTCGCCAACCAGGCGGTCGCAGCCATAGTGCCGCTGCCGCTCGAGGTGGAGGACCGCTGCGTCGTCGACCCGACGCTCGCCACGCGCGACCTGGTGCGGGCGCTGCACCGCACCCCGCGGCACGTCGTCCTGACGCTCAGTGCGCACCGCGCGGCGCTGTTCGACGGCGCAGGAGGCCGGCTGACGCCGGCCGCAGGAGCGCACTTCCCGATGGACCTGCGCGAGCGCGCCGGCGGTGACCCGACCTCGGCGCTGCGGCAGGTGGACCGGGCGCTGGGTACGTATCTGTACCTGCACCCGGCACCACTCATCGTGGCCGGCCCGAAGCGGCTGGTGGCGAGCTTCCGCCAGCTCTCCAGGTACACGGCTCGCCTGGCCGGGACGCTGTTCGGCAGCTTCGAGCACGTCGGTCTGGCAGAGCTGGCCGAGCGAACCAGGCCCGCGCTCGAGCGCTACCTGCTCTCGCGCGAGCAGGAGGCTCTCGCCCACGTCGAGCGTCGGGCGAGCGCCCGGCGGGTGGCCTCCGGGATCGCGTCCGCCTGGCTCGCGGCTCGCACCGAGCGCGCGGAGATGCTTGCCGTGGAGGAGGGCTACTGGTACCCGGCACGGCTGTCCGCCGACGGCGACCTGGTTCAGCCCGCGGACGACGTCGAGGCTCCGGACGTCATCGACGATCTCGTCGATGAGCTGATCGAGACGGTGATGGACAGCGGCGGATGGATCGCACTGGTCCGCGACGGCAGTCTCGCCGCGCATGAGCGGGTGGCGCTGACCCTGCGACCTGGCCGAGCGGGATGACGCTCCGTCGGGTCGTTCGCGGGAGGCCGGACCGGGCGCACGCGGGCCGAGGAGCATCACACGTGCGGAGCCATGCCATGACGAAGAATGAGGGTGTTCGGGTGACCTGGCCCGTCGATGCCGGGCTGGAGCAGGGGAGAAAACGATGAAGTACCTCCCGGGACTGTTCGCCGCCAACGCCCGCTGGGCGGAGGAGATGCGCGCGGCCGATCCAGACTTCTTCACCGGGCTGGCGGCTCTGCAGACCCCCGCCTACCTGTGGATCGGCTGCTCGGACAGCCGCGTGCCGGCCAATCAGATCACCGGCCTGAAGCCGGGCGAGGTGTTCGTTCACCGCAACGTGGCCAACGTGGTGGTGCACACCGATCTCAACTGCCTGTCGGTGTTGCACTACGCCATCGACGTGCTCAAGGTCCAGCACGTCATCGTCTGCGGTCACTACGGCTGCGGCGGCGTCAAGGCGGCGATGGCGGGGACATCCCTGGGGCTGATCGACAACTGGCTGCGCCACATCCAGGACGTGCGCGACCGGCATCAGGAGCTCTTGGCCGCCCTGCCGGACGACGAGGCGCGCTGGCGCGCCCTGTGTGAGGTGAATGTCGTCGAGCAAGTGCGCAATGTCGCACGCACCACCCTTGTGGGCGACGCCTGGAGGCGGGGACAGTCGCTCATGCTGCACGGCTGGATCTACGGCCTGGCGGACGGCCGCCTGCAGGATCTCGGAGCCTCCGTGAAGGAGGGTTCTGAGCTGGAAGCGGCCGTCGACCAGGCCGTGGCGGCTGCGCGGGCGCGCCATGGGGTGGCTTGAGGCCGATCTGAATCCGTCACCAACCCGAACGAGAACTCTGCATCACAAACCGAGAGGACCGTGAAGATGGCTATGGAACTCTACGACCTGGGCGTTATGCCTCCCCTGGGCGAGATTCCCGAGAAGATGCACGCCTGGCTGATCCGCCCCGAGCGGTTCGGCACCCCGATGGAGGCGTTCCAGAAGGAAGTCGTCGACGTGCCGCCCATCGCCGACGACGAGGTCCTGGTCTATGTGATGGCCGCGGGTGTCAACTACAACAACGTCTGGGCCGGGCTGGGCATCCCGATCAACGTCATCGGTGCCCGCAACAAGGCCGGCGAGCCCGAGGGCTTCCATATCGGCGGCAGCGATGCCTCCGGGATTGTCTACCGGGTCGGCAAGGATGTCACCAACGTCAAGGTTGGCGACGAGGTGGTGGTCCACTGCGGCACCTGGGATCGCACCTGCCCCACGGTCACGAGCGGGGCAGACCCCATGTACTCGCCGACCTACCGCATCTGGGGTTACGAGACGAACTGGGGCAGCTTCGCCCAGTTCGCCAAGGTGCAGGGCCAGCAGTGCATGCCCAAGCCCAAGCACATGACCTGGGAAGGAGCGGCGGCCTACACCCTGGTCGCGGCGACGGCCTGGCGCATGCTGCACGGCTGGGGCGTCAATGCCGTCAAAGAGGGCGACGTGGTGCTGATCTGGGGCGGCGCCGGCGGCCTGGGCTCGATGGCGATCCAGATCGCCAAGGCGGCAGGCGCGACCCCCATCGCCGTGGTCTCCGACGAGGACAAGTTCGACTACTGCATGAAACTGGGCGCCAAGGGCTGTATCAACCGCAACGACTTCGATCACTGGGGGATGCTGCCGCACTGGAAGGACACCGCGGGCTACAACACGTGGCTGAAGGGGGTGCGCAAGTTCGGCTCGGCGATCTGGGACGTGCTGGGCGAGAAGCGCGCGCCGAACGTCGTCTTCGAGCACCCCGGGGAAACCACCATCCCGACCTCGATCTTCGTCTGCGACACCGGCGGCATGGTGGTGGTCTGCGCCGGCACCACCGGCTACAACGCCACGGTCGATCTGCGCTACCTGTGGATGCGGCAGAAGCGGCTGCAGGGCTCGCATTTCGCCAACGGCGTGCAGTCCAACCAGATGAATGAGCTGGCGTTGGGCGGCCTGCTGGATCCCTGCGTGTCGCGGGCGTTCACGTACGATGAGATACCGGTCGCGCATCAGTTGATGTACGAGAACAAGCATCCTCACGGCAACATGGCGGTGCTCGTCGGCGCGACCGAGTTCGGCCTCGGCGTCAGCGGCGAGCCGCCGGTGGCGCTGCCGCAGGCGACGCTGCCCCAGGGCGACGTCCACACCACTCCGCATCCGTATCCACTGTCCGAACCGCTGCCCAGCATCGCCGAGGCAGAAGAGATCACGATCGTCGACGACGGCGCCAGGGTCGGGGACCTGATGCATCGCGGCGTGATCGGCTGCGCCCCGGGCGACACCGTCGCTCAGGCGGCTGAAATCATGATGGACAAGGACATCCACGCCGTCGTGGTGATGGACGGTGGGCAGGCGGTCGGCGTGGTGTCGCAGACCGACCTGGTGCTGGCGCGGCAGGGCCGGACCGCCGACGAGGCGCGGGCCATGCCGGTGCGCGAGATCATGACCCCGGAGTGCGTGACCTGCGATGCCGGCCTGTTGCTGAGCGAGGCCGTCAGCCTGATGACCGGCCGGCGGCTGCATCGCCTGGTGGTCACCGAGAACGGCCAGCTGGCCGGCGTGATCTCCATGACCGACGTGGTCCGCAAGCTGATCCTGGAGGGAACAACCGGAACGGGGCGTTAGCCGCGCGCGCCGATCGACCGATTCGGCCCGGCCCCGCCTACCCCGAGATGGGTCCTGGCGGGGCCGGCAGGGCCGGTACACGAACTCAGATACAGGATTTCGCGGTGGGGTCTCGGAGGTAGCATGCCCGTCATGAATGGCAGCGGGCAGGAACGGGACTGGACATTCCTAACCAACCACGCGCACGTGCTGCTCTGCCTTGCGGCCGACCAGGACGTGCTGCTGCGTACGGTGGCCCAGAAGGTGGGTATCACCGAGCGTGCCGCCCAGCTGATCGTCGCCGACCTCGAGGCGGCCGGGTACATCACCCGCACTCGGGTGGGGCGGCGCAATCACTACTCGATCACACCGCGGCGAAAGCTGCGGCACCCTCTCGAGTCCCATCGCACCGTGGAGGTGCTGCTGGGTATCGTCAAGGAGCCGCGGCCGGTCCCTACGACAGGCCTGGCCGCCGCCGGTCGAACCGGTGCGGCCGGCGCCGAAGGGTGACTGCGACCAGGTCGGGTGTCCCCTGCTGCCAGGAGTGCAGGTAGTCGTCCGGCGCTTGACAGGCGAAACATGATTCGTGAATCATGAGGCCTACATAACGGAGGCCATCCCGATCGGACCACGTGGTCCGCCTGTCGCCTCAGCGCCCGGTAGGTCGGGCGGCATCGGGCTGTCGGGACACCCTCCGCCGTCCATCACAGGAGGATCCATGCCGAACGACGCCCCGGCAGCAGGCAGCAGTCGGACCTCACCAACCGCACCGGACGGCGGCACCCGCCGCATCCGGCCGATCACGAACGAGATGACCGCCCACATCATCGCCGAGGCCCCGGCACTCGGCGCCCCTCAGGTCGCCCCCGACATCCCGCGGACGATCGACCCCGGCCCCGTCCTCGGCGTCACCCGCGAACAGCCCGAAGAACTGTCCCCGTCCTTCGACCCCGTGAACGACCCGCCACCGTCGGGACTCACCCCCACGCTCGTGACCGCGCTTCAGTCCGTCCAGGGCTACCCGTGCATATCCCTGCTGCTGACCACCCGCCCCGGCGCACGGATGGATCGCGCCGACGCCGAACGACTCGAGCGGCTGCGCCTCAACGCGATCTCCAGACTGCGCGCCGAGCACCTTCTCGACGCCGAGCAGGAGACGGTCGCCTCGCTGGACCGACTGGTGCAGGAGGCGATGTCCCGGCCGACCGATCGCGCGGTGGCCCTGTTCGCCAGCAGGCAGTTCGCCGGAACGGTGACCCTCACCGTCGAGGTCGAGGACCGCGCCGTGATCGACCCGACGTTCGCCACCCGAGACCTCGTCCGGGGGCTGCACCGCACCCCTCGACACATCGTCCTGGTGCTCTCACGGCACCACGCAACCCTCTACGACGGCGCCGCAGGCCGGTTGGCACCGGCATCGGGAACCCGCTTCCCGATGCAGTTCCAGACCCCGCTCAACACCCCCGACGACCCGGAGGGTCTGCTCACCGCTCATCGAGCGGTGGACCGGGCCCTCGGCACCTACCTTCGGCTGCACCCTGCACCCGTGGTGGTCGTCGGCCCACAGCAAGCGGTCGCGGCCTTCACCTCCATGTCGCGCAACCTGTCACGGCTGGCCGGCACCGCGTACGGCAGCTTCGACGACGTCAGCGTCGCCGAGCTCGCCCGACGAACCAGGCCGGCCCTGAACAACTACCTCCGCTCCCGCGAGCACGCCGCGCTCACCCAGGTGCACGACCGCTCGAGCACCCACCGGGTGGCCTCCGGGATCGCGACGGCCTGGCTCGCCGCACGCACCGAGCGACCCGAGATGCTCGCCGTCGAGGAGAGCTACCGCTACCCGGCCCGCCTCTCGGCGGACGGTGACCTGGTCACACCCGCCGATGACATCGAGGCGCCTGATGTGATCGACGACCTCGTCGACGAACTCATCGAGACCGTTCTCGACCGCGGCGGATGGGTCGCGCTCGTCCGCGACGGCTCCTTGACCGAACACGGGAAGGTCGCACTCACGCTGCGCTGACCGGACGGAGGTATCCGCTCTCCGCGGGCAGCACGGGCACGGTCACGACGGGGTGGGCCGCGCCGACGTCGACCTGGCGGCACTCCCGTCGTCGACCCGGGGGAGGTGGCGTGTATCTGGGGACGACGCATCGGCTCCCGTGTAGCAGGGCGGACCGACGTCCGATTGGCGTTGAGGATGGAGTAGCCATGGCAGCAGTGGAGGGCTTCGACCCGGCCAAGAGCGGTCAGCAGCCGGCGGACAGCACAGGCAACCGGATCCCGGCCGGGGTCTGGGGCGACACCACCACAGGAATCGGAGTGTTCGGCTCCAGCGGCCCACTGCCGCCGGGTTCCACGGACATCGTCTCCGATCCCGCCGGTGTCGAGGGTCACGGCCTCGGGGTGCCGGGCGTGCTGGGCCGCAGCGACGTCGATGCCGGCGTCGTCGGGGAGAGCCTGCAGTCGCTGGGCGTCCTGGGTCGCAGCGAGCAGGCGTCGGGAGTCCTCGGTGTCACCTTCTCGGACGCGGACGGCGGTGGCAGGGGGGTCTTCGGCAGCAGCACGACGGGCGGCGACGGCGTCGTGGGCTTCGTCGGCGGCGCGACGGGCGTCATCGGTAGCAGCATCCGGGGCGACGGCGTGCTCGGGATCAGTGGCACCGCCAACGGAGTCGTCGGTGAGAACTTCAGTGAATCGGGCGACCCCATGGACCCGCGCCCGGCGGGGGTGGCCGGTCGCAGCCGGCTCGGCGACGGGGTGTCCGGCAGCAGCACGGCAGGGTCCGGCGTCTTCGGCCTGAACGACGGCGCCCACGCCGGCGTGTGGGGCTCGAACTGCTCGAACGACCCGGGCATCGGCGTGAAGGGAACCAGTCTCGCAGGAACGGGCGTCTCGGCCGTCAGCCTCATCGGGTCCGGGCTCATCGCCGAGAGCGTCACCGGGAACGGAGTCGAAGGCTCCAGCAGCCGAGGCGTCGGCGTCCTCGGAAGCAGTCTCGGCGGCGGCTTCGCCGGGCTCTTCCTCGGCAGGGTCCGGATCACCGGGACCCTGTCCAAGGGTGGTGGCGGCTTCGAGATCGACCATCCGCTCGAGCCGGAGACCAAGTACCTCAGCCACTCCTTCGTCGAGTCGCCGGACATGCTCAACGTCTACAGCGGCACGGTCACCACGGACGACACCGGCAGGGCCACCGTCTCGCTCCCGGACTACTTCGAGGCCCTCAACGAGGGCTTCCGCTACCAGCTGACCGTGATCGGCCAGTTCGCTCAGGCCATCGTCGAGAAGGAGGTCCGGGAGAACCAGTTCGTGATCGCCACCGACTCCCCGCGGGTCACCGTCTCGTGGCAGGTCACAGGGATCCGTCGCGACCCCTGGGCTGTCGCTCACCGGATCCGGGTCGAGACCGAGAAGACCGCCGACGAGGTCGGCCGGTACCTGCACCCGGACGTCGCG
>JBAPWU010000385.1:0-12286 GCA_049283855.1 Kineosporiaceae bacterium | reverse complement strand
GTGCCGGCCGCGGTCTGCGCCGTGGTGGTCGGGGTGTCCGCCGCGCAGCCGGTCACCAGCGCGCCGGTCAGCGCAAGGACCAGCGCCGGCACCTGCAGGCGTCGGGCCGGTGACATCGGGCGAGTGGTCATGGCGGCGGGCTCCTCGTCGGTCGGCGTCCGCAGTGGGCACCCAGTGCGGGCGGCCGTCACCGAAGGCTACCGAACCCCGGTGGCCTGCGGCTCGCGACGCCCCGCGGATCAGGACAGGCCGACGATCTCCCCGTCGTCGTCCAGGTCGATCCCGAAGGCTGCCGGGGTCTTGGACAGCCCCGGCATGGTGCGCATCTCACCGCAGATCGGGTAAACGAACCCGGCCCCGACCGATGCCCGCACCGAGCGGACCGGCAGCCGCCACCCGGTGGGCGCGCCGCGCAGCTTCGGGTCGGAGGAGATGGACAGGTGGGTCTTGGCGATGCACACCGGCAACGATCCGAACCCGTTGCGCTCGTAGGCGTCCAGCTGGGTCGACGCCACGAAGTCGTAGTCCACCCCGTCGGCCCCGTAGACCCTGCGCGCCACGATGTCGATCTTCTCCCGCAGACTCGCGCTGTCGGGGTAGAGCGGGCGGAAGTGCGACGGGCCGGACGCCGCCTCGGCGACCGCCTCGGCCAGCTCGGCCGCCCCGCGCCCGCCGTCGGTGAAGTGGCGGGAGACGGCCGCCGTCGACCCGGCCTCGGCCGCCACCTGCTCGATCGCCGCCCACTCGGAGGGATGATCGCTGGGGAAGGCGTTGATCGCCACCACCGCCGGAACGCCGTGCAACCGGATGTTCTCGATCTGCTTGCGCAGGTTGGCGGCCCCGGCCATCACGTCGTCCGGGTTCTCGGCCAGCAGCTCGGGTGGCAACGGACGACCGGCGACTATCTTGTACCGGCCGGAGTGGGCCTTCAGCGCGCGGACGGTGGCCACCACGACCGCGGCGTCCGGCACCAGCCCGGACGCCCGGCACTTGATGTTGAAGAACCGCTCGGCTCCCATGTCGGCGCCGAACCCGGCCTCAGTGAGCAGGAAGTCCCCGGTCCGGATCCCGATCATGTCGGCCAGGATCGAGGAGTTCCCGGTCGCGATGTTGCCGAACGGGCCGGTGTGCACCAGCACCGGGGTGTGCTCGAGGGTCTGCAGCAGGTTGGGCTTGACCGCCTCGCGCAGGATCGCCGCCATCGCGCCGGCGGCTTGGAGGTCCTGCGCGGTCACCGGGTCACCGGCCCGGGTGTAGCCGACCACGATCCGGCGCAGCCGGACCTTGAGGTCCTCCAGCGACGTGGCGAGGGCGAGCAGGGCCATCACCTCCGAGGCGGCGGTGATGTCGAACCCGGTCTGGCGGGTGAGGCCGTCCTGGCGCCCGCCCAACCCGATCACGATGTTGCGCAGCGAGCGGTCGTTGACGTCGAGCACGCGCCGCCAGGTGATGTTGTGCAGGTCCAGGCCGAGCACGTTCCCGTGGTGGAGGTGGTTGTCCATGATCGCCGCGAGCAGGTTGTGCGCCGCGGTGACGGCGTGGAAGTCCCCGGTCAGGTGCAGGTTGAGCAACTCCATCGGCACGACCTGGCTGTAGCCACCGCCGGCAGCTCCGCCCTTGATCCCGAAGGTGGGGCCCATGGAGGGCTGACGCAGGGCGATCGTGGCGCTCCTGCCGATGTGCTGGAAGGCCTGCCCGAGGCCGACCGTGGTGGTGGTCTTGCCCTCGCCGAGCGGCGTCGGGGTCACCGCCGAGACGACCACGTACTTGGCCTTCGGCCGGTCGGCCAGCTCCTCGATCGCCTCCAACCGGATCTTGGCCACGGAGTCGCCGTGCGGCTCGAGCAGGTGCGGACCGATGCCCATCTGCGCCGCGATGTCGGTCAAGGGCGCGAGGCGGGCGTTCTGAGCGATCTCGAGGTCGGACGGAAAACCCATCGCTGAAACCCTTCTGCAGGTGGGGTGCACGACGCGGCTCCCCGCCCACGGGGTCCCGTGACCTGGGGACGCTATCCCGTCGCCCCCTCATCGTCTAGCGCCATACGCATCACGACGCGCGATGCGCAACGGACCTGCGGACTACGGCACCAGGTGCGGCGGGACTCGCCGAGCATCCCTCGCCCCTAGCGCGGCGGATGCCTTTTGGCGAAGGATGTAGACCGTCGGACCTACGTCCCATTGATTAACCACCTGTAACCCCTAAGTCTCAGTCGTGAGACGAGGAGGGCTCAACCGTGACCAATCAGACCAACGACACCAAGCGTGAGGTCGTCGTCCTTTCCGCAGTCCGCACCGCCATCGGCAAGTACGGAGGCGGTCTCAAGGACGTACCCCCCGCCGACCTGGCCGCCACCTGTGTGCGCGAGGCCGTTGCACGAGCCGGGGTCGAACCCGCCGACGTCGGGCATGTGGTGTTCGGCAACGTCATCCACACCGAGCAACGCGACATGTATCTCAGCCGGGTCGCCGCCCTCGGTGGCGGGCTGCCGGTCGAAACCCCGGCCCTCACCCTGAACCGCCTCTGCGGCAGCGGCCTGCAGGCCATCGTCTCCGCCTCCCAGGTGATCATGCTGGGCGACGCGGACGTGGCCGTGGCCGGTGGCGCCGAGTCGATGTCCCGGGCCCTGTACTGGGCACCGGGCATGCGCTGGGGCCAGCGGATGGGCGACGGCGCCCTGGTGGACGCCATGGTGGCCGCGCTGACCGACCCGTTCGACACGGTGCACATGGGCATCACCGCGGAGAACGTCGCCGAGAAGTACAAGATCTCGCGCGAGGATCAGGACGCGCTCGCGGTGCAGAGCCACCAGCGCGCCTCGGCCGCGATCGCCGAGGGCCGCTTCAAGGAACAGATCGTCCCGGTGGAGATCAAGGGCCGTAAGGGCTCGACCTTCATCGACACCGACGAGCACACCCGCTCCGACGCCAGCCTCGACGGCATGGCCAAGATGCGCCCGGCCTTCAAGAAGGACGGCAGCGTGACGGCGGGCAACGCCTCCGGGGTCAACGACGCCGCGGCAGCGGTGGTGTTGATGGAGCGCGGCGAGGCCGAGCGGCGCGGGCTGACCCCGATGGGCCGCCTGGTCGCCTACAGCCACGCCGGTGTCGAGCCGGCCTACATGGGCATGGGCCCCGTGCCGGCGGTCAAGAAGGTGCTCGACCGGGCCGGACTGACCCTGGACGACATCGACGTGTTCGAGGTCAACGAGGCCTTCGCCGCCCAGGCGCTGGCCGTCGTCCGCGAACTCGGCCTGCCGGACGAAAAGACGAACGTCAACGGCAGCGGGGTCGGCCTCGGCCACCCGATCGGTGCCACCGGCGCGATCCTCGTCGTCAAGGCGTTGTACGAACTCGCCCGCTCGGGCGGGCGCTACGCCCTGGTCACCATGTGCATCGGTGGCGGGCAGGGCATCGCCGCGATCTTCGAGCGCGGGTGATCGAATGACGCAGCCGACCGACCCGATGGCCAGCGCGTACGCCGCCTACGAGCAGTTGGAGTCCAGGCTCTCCACGGCCATGGACCAACTCGTGGCGACGAACGGCTTCGCCGAGCTGTTCACGACCTCGGCCACGACCATGATGGCGCTGTCGCGCATGGTCAACGGCGCGATCGACCGGGCGGCGCGGTCCACGCGGCTCGCCGCCCGGCAGGACGTGACCTCGCTGGCCCGCCAGCTCGCCCGCACCGAGGACAAGCTGGAACGTCTGCTCCAGGCGGTGGAGGGTATCCAGGACCAGCTGGACCTCCAGGAGCAGGCATCGGGCGGTCCGGCCGTCGCGGCGGAGCCGGGTGCCCCGGTCCCCGCCGCGGGGTCGAGCAACGGAACCACCCGGCGGGCCCCGGCCAAGCGTGCGGCGGCCAAGAAGGCCGCCGCCGGCCGGGCAGCGGTCAATCGGACGGCGGGAGACCAGTCGTGACGGCTGGTCCGGGGGCACCGAAGGCGGGTGCCCCCACCCCGTCGTTCCCGGTCCCGCTCCAGGTGCCCGGCATGTCCATGGTGACCGGCGCGCTACGCCTGCCGATCGCTGTGCTGAACACTGCCGAACTCATGCTCACCACCGAGGACGCCGTGATCGGGGCGACCCCGCGCGAGGTGATCTGGACCCACCGCAAGACCACCCTGTACCGCTACCACAGCGCCAAGCGGCGCCATCCGATCCCGGTCCTGCTGGTCTTCGCCCTGATCAACCGGCCGGACGTGTTCGACCTGCGCCCGGGCAATTCCTTCGTCGAGTTCCTGCTCGACGAGGGCTTCGACGTCTTCCTGGTCGACTGGGGTGTGCCGGGCGAGGAGGACGACGACCTCGGCGTGGCCGACTACGTCTGCGACGAGTTGCACTGGGCGGTCCGCGAGACCGTGCGGTGCTCCGGCCAGGACGGCGTGTCCCTGCTCGGCTGGTGCATCGGCGCCACGCTGGTCGCGATGTACACCGCCCTGCACCCCGACGGGCCGGTCCGCAACATGGTCGTGCTGACCATGCCGATCGACACCACCGGCAGCGTGTACGGGAACTGGGTCAACCGCGAGAGCTTCGATGTCGACACGATCCTGTCCAACGGCGGTGTGCCCGGCGGGATGATCGACATCGCCAACCGGATGCTCAAGCCGGTCACCAACTTCGTCACCACCAAGCGCAAGATCTTCGACCAGGTCCGGCGTGGCACGGTGGATCGGGTCGGCTATCAGGCGATGTCGAAGTGGGTGAGCAACAACCCCCCGTTCCCGGCGCAGTCCTACCACGACTGGATCACCTGGATGTATCGGGAGAACCGGCTGATCAACGGCACCATGCGGCTGCGTGGCCGGCTGGTCGACTTCGGCAGGATCGTCGACCAGTCGGTGCTCATGGTGACCGCCAGCGCGGACCACATCGCCCCCCGCGAAGGCACCGTTCCCTTCATCGGCATGTGCGGATCGAAGGACCTCACCCACTTCGACCGCAAGGGCGGGCACATCGGCCTGATGGCCGGCTCCAAGGCCCGCTTCCAGATCTGGCCGGACATCGCCGGCTGGCTGGCCGAGCGCTCCGGCGCGGACGCCGGCTGAGGTCACACGCCACACCCGCACCATCCGGTAGACAAGTACCCCCACCAGTGGTTCTCGACGGACCGTCACCGACAGGAGCGCATCGATGAGCGAGACCAGCACGCTGCACGCAGACCGGGGCAAGCTGAAGGGCCGCGTGGCCCTGGTGACCGGTGGCACCCGTGGGATCGGCGCCGCGATCTCCCGCAGCCTGGCCAACCAGGGCGCGGCCATCGCCGCCGGGTACAGCAGCAACGACGACGCGGCCCACGCCTTCGCCGAGACGTTCCGCGAGCAGCACCTGGACGACGACGAGCGGATGACCCTGCACAAGGGCAACATCGGGGACGGCGAGGACTGCCGCCGGGTGATCAGCGAGGTGATCGAGCAGCACGGCCGGCTCGACATCCTGATCAACAACGCCGGGATCACGGTCGACCGCATCGTGGCCAAGATGACCGACGACGACTGGAACAAGGTGATCTCGGTCAACCTGTCCGGGGCGTTCTACCTCTCCCAGGCCGCGCTGGCGCACATGCTCGAGCGTGGCACCGGGCGGATCGTGATGGTGTCGTCCCTGATCGGCGAGCTTGGGGGGGTCGGCCAGGCCAACTACGCGGCGTCCAAGTCCGGCCTGTTCGGGCTCACCCGCACCCTCGCCCGGGAGGCGGAGTTCCAGCTGCAGCGGGCGGGGAAGTTCGAGAACAACCCGATGGGCATCACGGTCAACTGCGTCACCCCCGGCTACGTGCGCACCGAGATGGTCGCGACGATCCCCGAGAAGGTCATGGATCGGATCAAGGCAGGCATCCCCGTGGGCCGCCTGGCCGAACCCGACGAGATCGCCCGCGTGGTCCACTTCCTCGCCGCGGACGCCTCCGGCTACATCACCGGTCAGACCTGGGGGGTCAACGGCGGCGCCGAGATGCACTGAGCCTCACCACTCACCAACCCCGCTCATGCTCCGCGGAGGTCCACGGAATCGGTCCGACCAGGCCGACGACGTGGACACCTGCGGAGCATGAGCAGCGTGGGCGGCGTGTGACGTAGCCGACAGCCGTTGCGTTAGCTGATTAGCAACATCGCTGCTAATGTTCTTTCCAGGTGGTGACCGGCACGGACGCCGACACCCGATTTCTCCACACCACGTCCACGACGACAAGGAGATCACCATGGCAGGCAAGACAGAGCCCACCCCCGCGAACCCGCTCGGCATCGACCTCGGCCCCTACGAAGAGGCCGCCACCCGCGTGCGCGAGCTGAACGAGCGGATCCTGGAGAGCATGAAGGCCACCGGCCTGACCTCCCTCGACGCCTACGAGAAGGCCCTCAAGAGCCTGGTCGACTTCGAGCAGAAGGTGGCCGGCGCCAGCCAGCTCGAGTGGGTGTCCGCCCTGGCCGCGACCCACGCCAGCTTCGTCAACGACGTCAGCACCGCCTACACCAAGGCCGCCCGCGAGATGCTCGGCTGAGTTCGGACCGAGTCACCCTCCCTCGACCTCGCAGGGAGTTCTCGACACGAACGGCGGACAGGTGCTGCAACCCCCTGTCCGCCGTTCGTCGTCCGTTCGTCCTCCGCTCGGCGGATCGGGGCGACCGGATGCAGAATGTCAGCAACAACACACGGTTTGACCGCACAGGCGCCCCCCACGGGCGCATGCTCGAAGGCCAGTACGCGACTCGATGACGAGACCAGCGGGAGGTCCTCACTATGCAGACACCGGGGCAGAACGGATCGGGCCGGCGAGCGGCCATCGTGACGGGTGCCGCGAGCGGGATCGGCGCCTCCATAGCCGCTCGACTGATGAAGGACGACATCGATGTCCTCTCGGTCGACCTCAAGCCCGGACCGGACACCCCCGGCGTTCCCTTCGCGGCCGACCTGACCACGCGTGAGGGCAACAAGGCGGCCGTCGAGGCCGCCGTCGACCGCTTCGGGCGGCTGGACATCATCGTCCCCAACGCCGGGTTCCAGCACGTCTCCCCGATCCCCGACTTCGACGAGGACCGCTGGGACGCCCTGCTCGCGATCCTGCTCACCAGCCCGTTCCTGCTGACCAAGTACGGCTGGCACCACCTCGTCGACTCCGGCGACGGGCGGATCTGCGTGATCGCCTCGGCGCACGCGCTCACCGCGTCGCCGTTCAAGTCCGGCTACGTCTCGGCCAAGCACGGCGTGCTCGGACTGGTGAAGACGATCGCCCTCGAAGGCGCCACCTGTGGCGTGCGCGCCACGGCGCTCTGCCCGGCCTACGTGCGTACTCCGTTGGTGGAGCAGCAGATCGCCGCTCAGGCGATCGCCCACAACATGAGCGAGGACCGTGTGGTCGAGGAAGTCATGCTGGCCTCGCAGCCGGTGAAGAAGATGATCGAACCCGAAGAGGTCGCCGAGATGGCAGCATTCCTCACCGGTCCGTTCGGCGGATCGGTGACCGGCGTGGCCATCGCTATGGACATGGGATGGACTGCACGATGAGCCAGATCGAACACACCCCGCTACCGAACCTCAAGACCACGCACACGCACCTGCGGACCCTGGCCCGCCGCCAGGCCGGCAACGTGACCCCCACGGCCACCCCGACCGTGCGTACCCGCAAGAACATCATGCAGTGCCCCCCGGGCATCGTCGACGGCGGCGTCGACTCGCTCTACGAGATCGCCGGCTCGATGATCCGCAGCGGGGTCGACTTCTGGACCGGGCTGCTCGACCGGGGCGCAACCCCCCTGGACGCGGCCCGCGACGTCCTGGACTGGACCACGGAGACCAACCGGCGCGAGAAGCCCGAGTGGGCCAGCCCGAACACGGTCGTCAAGGAGTGGCCGGTGGCCCGGCTGCGCGACTTCAGCGGGCCCGACGAGCCGCACGACGTCATCCCGACCCTGATCCTGCCGCCGCAGGCCGGGCACGACTCCTGCATCGTGGACTACGCGCCGGGGCAGTCCCAGGTGCTGACCGCACTCGAGGCCGGGTGCGTGCGGGTCTACGCGATGGACTGGGTCGGCGCCACCGACGAGACCAAGCACTCCACTATCGAGGTCTACATCGAGACGATCTTCGAGGCGGTCACGTTCCTGGGCGGGCACGTCAACCTGGTCGGTGACTGCCAGGGCGGCTGGCTGGCCACCATCTACTCGGCCGTGCACCCCGACACCGTGCACACCCTGTCCATCGCCGGGGCACCGATCGACTTCCACGCCGGCGAGCCGCTGATCCACGACTGGGTCCAACTGGTCTCCCCCACCGGCCAGATGGACTTCTACCGGGCCGCGGTGGACGCCAACGACGGGGTCCTGCCCGGCGACTTCCTGCTCACCGGGTTCAAGCTGATGCAGCCCGAGGCGGAGATGCAGCGCCAGATGGCGCTGCTGGCGAACATCCACGACAAGCGGCACGTGGAGCGCTACCGCCGGTTCGAGGACTGGTTCCAGTGGACCCAGCCGATCCCCGGGGCCTTCTACCTGTGGATCGTCGAGCACCTGTTCATGAAGAACGAGCTGCTGCACGGCACGCTGATCGTCGGCGGCAAGCTGGTCGACCTGGCCGAGATCCACTGCCCGCTCTATCTGCTGGCCGGGGCCAACGACCACATCACCCCGCCCGCGCAGGTGTTCGCGCTGGCCGACTTCGTGTCCACCCCTGAGGAGGACGTCACGAAGCTGACCACCGGCGGCGGCCACCTCGGCATCTTCATGGGGCACGACGCGCTGCGGAACTACTGGAAGCCCGTCTTCGCCGACATCGCGGCACAGTCCCTGATCGAGACCGAGCACCCCTGATCGGCAGCTGACCGGGCGCCACCGGGCCGACCGCCGCCGCGAGCCTCAGGAACGAGGCTCGCGACGGCGGCGCACGGTGTTGGCGGTCAGGAACGAGCGGTAGATCTCGGCCAGGGCCTTGCGCTGTGCCGTGGTGAGCTCGGCGGCGTCCTCGATCGCGGCCAGCAGCGAACCGGGTTCGTCGGCCTCCTCATCGGGGGTGACGAACCCGGCCTGGGTGTAGAGGTCGTCCGCCGTGGTCTGCAGCGACTCGGCGATCGCGGTGAGCACGGCATCGGACGGCGCCCGCAGGTCCCGCTCGATCTGGGACAGGTAGGGATTGGAGATGCCGACCGCTTCGGCCAGCGTGCGCATCGACAGGGAGGCCAACTCGCGCTGGCGACGGATGATCGTGCCCAGGCTCGGGGTCAGCGGTCGGTCGTTCATCACCCCAGCGTAGGAGACGCGAGCGCGCCCGGCCTCGATCAGGCGTAGGGGGTGAGCGCCTTGGGCGAGGGGCCGTAGGCGTTGGTCTCCGGCCTGCTGTCCTGGGTGTAGAAGATGAGCAGGGCGATCCAGCCCAGGACGGGGATGAACACGAGCAGGAACCACAGGCCCGAGCGACCGGTGTCGTGCAGTCGCCGGATCGCGACGCTGAGCGAGGGCAGCAGCAGCGCGAGGCTGGCCACCGTGCCGAGCAGGGTCTGACCGCTGCCGAACGTGGGCAGGTTCACCACGTTGTTCAGCGCGTTCGCCACCACCGAGACAATGATGTTGAACAGGACGAAGAACCAGTACTCGGAGCGGCGGGCGCGGCCACCGAAATCGGCGTACTTGTTCTGCAGGCAGGTGCGGACGGCGTCCTGGAACGACATGGGCACACTCACTCTCTGTGATCTGACCGAAGGGGACTGCCGAGGCTGATCCTAGACAGCCCGCCACCATCCCGGGCTCGGCCCCGCCGACCCGGACACGACGCACTCTGATCAGCCACCAGGGTGGCGCCCACCCCCGATCGGGGTGTGACAATGGACACCGCCCGCCCGTCCAGCGGGAAAAACGGCCACGATAGCCTTACCCAAGGGTAGATCATCTCGATGAATAGACCCAAACGTCTTGGGGCGGAGGACGTTGCCGGCTGCAGCCGAGGTGGCGGCACATACGTGAAGGAGTCCTCGTGACGTGGCGACTGGTCACCGGTCTGGTGATGACCGTGGTTGCTCTCGCAGTGTCGGGTCGTCGCGCATGGTGGCTCTTCACCCTGATCAGATCGGGGCAGCCTGCCAACGACCGCACCCAGCAGATGAGTCAGCGTCTCCGTGCGCAGTTCGTCGAGGTGCTGGCGCAGCGCAAGCTGCTGACGTGGTCCGTGCCCGGCCTGGCGCACTTCTTCATCTTCTGGTCATTCATCATCCTGATCACCGTCTACCTCGAGGCCTACGGGGCGCTGTTCGACGAGAACTTCGCCATTCCGATCATCGGGCACTGGGCGGTGCTCGGCTTCCTCCAGGACACCATCGCGGTGCTGGGCCTGATCTCGCTCGCGGTCTTCTCGGTGATCCGGCTACGGAACGCACCCGAGCGCAAGGCCCGGGCCTCCCGGTTCTACGGGTCGCACACCGGTGGCGCCTGGCTGATCCTCTTCATGATCTTCAACGTGTTCTGGACCCTGTTCCTGTTCCGCGGAGCGGCCTCCGCACGGGGGGTGTTCCCGTACACGTCCGGGGCGTGGGTCTCGATCGGGATCGGCCGCCTCCTGGACGGGCTGCCGCAGGGCGCCCTGGACGCCGTCGAGAGCATCGGGCTGCTGCTGCACATCGGCGTCATGCTGGCGTTCACGATCGTCATCGCTTACTCCAAGCACCTCCACATCTTCCTCGCGCCGATCAACGTCTCGGCCAAGCGGCTGCCCAAGGCGCTCGGCGCCCTGCTGCCGATGGAATCGCGCGGGGTGCCGATCAACTTCGAGGACCCGGGCGAGGACGACATCTTCGGCCGCGGGAAGATCGAGGACTTCACCTGGAAGGGCATGCTCGACTTCTCGACCTGCACCGAGTGCGGTCGCTGCCAGAGCCAGTGCCCGGCCTGGAACACCGACAAGCCGCTGTCCCCCAAGCTTGTGATCATGGACCTTCGTGATCATCTGTTGGCCAAGGCCCCGTACCTCCTCGCCGGGAAGGACGCCACCGGGGACGCCGGCGACGGCGCGGCGCAGGCGGTCGCCGCCGGGCACTCCGGCGACGGCCACCACGTGCCTGAGTCCGGTTTCGGCCGGATGCCGACCCCCGGCGAGCCCCAGGCGAACCGGCCGCTGGTCGGCACGCTGGAGGAGCTCGGGGTGATCGACCCGGACGTGCTGTGGTCGTGCACCACCTGCGGTGCCTGCGTCGAGCAGTGCCCGGTCGACATCGAGCACGTCGATCACATCGTGGACATGCGCCGGTTCCAGGTGCTCATGGAGTCCGCCTTCCCCACCGAGCTGGGCGGGCTGTTCAAGAACCTCGAGAAGAGCAGCAATCCCTGGGGCGTGGCCCCGCGCACGCGGATGGAGTGGGCCAAGGGCCTGCCGTTCGAGGTGCCACAGGTCGGTGCGGACGTCGAGGATCTCACCGAGGTCGACTACCTGTTCTGGGTGGGCTGTGCCGGCGCGATCGAGGACCGCTCCAAGCGCACCACGCAGGCCGTCGCCGAGTTGCTGAACCTGGCCGGGGTGCGCTTCGCCTGCCTCGGCGAGGGCGAGGCCTGCACCGGCGACCCGGCCCGTCGCGCCGGCAACGAGTTCCTGTTCCAGATGCTCGCGGCCCAGAACGTCGAGGTGCTGAACGAGGCCAAGGCCACGAAGATCGTCGTCACCTGCGCGCACTGCTTCAACACCCTCAAGAACGAGTACCCGCAGGTCGGCGGCAACTACGAGGTGGTCCACCACACCCAGCTGCTGAACCGGCTGGTGCGTGAGGGCAAGCTCACCCCGGTCTCGCCACCGTCGGGCCAGTCGACCAGCGTCGTGACCTATCACGACCCGTGCTACCTCGGCCGGCACAACGGGGTGTACACCCCGCCGCGCGAACTGATCGGCGCCCTGCCGGGGCTTCAGCTGGCCGAGATGCCGCGCAGCGGAAGCCGCTCGTTCTGCTGCGGCGCCGGCGGCGCCAGGATGTGGATGGAAGAGAACCTGGGCACCCGGATCAACGACAACCGCGCGGCCGAGGCCGTGGCCACCGGTGCGGACACCATCGGGGTCGGCTGCCCGTTCTGCCTGGTCATGCTGACCGACGGCCTGACCAACGCCAAGTCCGAGGGCACGGCACGCGAGGAGGTCGAGGTCGTCGACGTCGCCCAGATGCTGCTCGCCGGAGTCCGACGCGCCGAGGCCGCCACCGAGGTCTAGGGCGAGCCGGGCGGCGCGGAGGGCTTGGGCGCTGTCGGCTTGGGCACCTGCGGCCTGGCCGCGGCGTCCGCCGACTGGCTGGGTGCTGCGGGCTGGCTCGGCGCTGCGGGCGCGTG
>JBAPWU010000384.1:0-4373 GCA_049283855.1 Kineosporiaceae bacterium | reverse complement strand
GGCGGGGCCTTCGCGACGCCGCTCTGCGGGGCGGCGTCCGGTGTCGCCGTCGGCTCCGGCAAGGGTGCGGGTGCGGGTGCGGGTCCGGGTGCGGACACGGGTGCGGGCGCGGCGTCCTCGAGCAGGGCGGAGAGCTGCTCGATCAGTTCGCTGTGGTCGACCGTGCCCTCGAGCCCGGTCTGCTCGATGTCGCCGAGCAGGCTGCGGACGGCGTCCACCATGCGCAGCAGGGCGCTGGAGCGCTCGTCGGTCAGGGCGATCCGGCCGTCGCGCAGCCGGCTCAGCAGGTTCTCCCCGACGTGGGTCAGCTTCTCGAGGCGGTGGAACGCCAGGAAGCCGCTCGTGCCCTTGATGGTGTGGATGGTGCGGAACACGCTCGCGAGCAGTTCGCGCGAGTCGGGGTTCTGCTCCAGCGCGAGGAGGTCGCGGTCGAGCTGGTCGAGGTTCTCGTGGCTCTCCACCAAGAACTCGGCAACGATCTCGTCGATCGCTTCCACAGGGCTGCCTCCTCGCCGAACGGTCGAGGTATGCATCGGCCGACGGTGGCGCACCTTGAGCGCAGACCACCATGCCGGGCCCAGGCCCGCGGGCCCCCGATCACTCCTGTGGACAACTCATCGGGCGCACGTCGCGGTTCGGGCAGACTTCCCGGCCATGAGCTTCGAGGATCTGCCTCCCGACTGGCTGCAACGGCCGCTGACCGAGCCACAGCTGGTGGCCGACGTCCTGGATCTGTGTGTGTCCGAGGCCGCTCGCCACGACGGCTGCCTCGCCGTGCTGCTCTGCGACGACCAGGCCCGGCTGCTGCAGCCCTGTCTGGTGTCCGACATCGACCAGATCAGTACCGAGGCAGACCGCCTCCAGGCCTGCACCACGTTCGCGGTCGCGGCGGAGCGGATCGGGGCCGGCGTGCTGTTCGCGCTCGGACGGCCCCGCGGGTTGAGCGTGACGGCGGACGACGAGGTGTGGGTTCGCGTGGCGCGCCAGGCCTGCGCGAGCACGGTGGCGATGCTGGGATTCCACGTGATCACTCACGCCGGCTCCCGGCCGATCCCGATCGGGGAGCATGCTGCGTGAAGGCGAGGGTCAGAGCTGGTAGCGGTCCAGGTGGAAGCCGTCCTCGTCGGTGACCACGCCGCCGGTCCCCTCCACCAACGCTCTGGCCACGGCGGCCACCACGGGGCGCACCCGTTCGCGGACGGCGAGGTAGGCCGAGCCGGGCACGCGACGCTCCCGCTCCTCGGGATCGGGACTGGCCCAGCGCACCTCGTAGCTGACGAAGGGGTAGGCGGCCCAGTCGTGGCCGGCGACGGAGGGTTCGCCCGGCTCGGTGACGTGGACCAGCACGTCGATCGCGCCGTCCGCACCCGCCGGCCCGACCTCGCCGACGACGGCGTAGGCGTCGATGGTGTCCTCCTCGGCCAGGGCATCCAGGTCGAACTGGTCGGCGGCCGCGTGCAGCGCCTGGAGTTCCTCCGCGGTGAGCGGGTCACCCCGGGTGTCGGCGGCGATCGCTGCCCCGGAGTAGGCGTCGGCGTCCGGACCGCTCCACTCCTGGCCGTCGACGGCGAGCTCGGCGCCCGGCAGGATCCGGGCCACAATGCCGTGCACGACCTCGGGCTCGAGCCAGGTCGGGGAATGGATCACCACGTCGACCGCACGCTCGGCGTCCGGATGCATCAGTGCGCCGCCGCTGACCCGGACGGCGCCGTGCAACCGCCGGGCCAGGCCCACCAGCAGGTGCAGCGCCCGGCCCTCCTCACGCCAGGGCAGGCCGTCGGGAAAGGCATGGGCGAACCCGTCACGGTCGTCGTGGCCGGGCTCGGGCGGATCTTCCCGCTCGACCGGCGCATCGAGGGCATAGGCCAGGGTCCACGGCATGGGCACGCCGGCGTCGACCGCGTCCTCCATGGTGAGCTCGTACGGCCCATGGATGCGGCAGTGCCGGCCGAGGCGTACCTCGCCGTCACGTTCCAGCGCGGCGTCCGGTACGCGCGAGCGGATCAGCGCGCCGGCCTCCGCGGGGGTGACCGTGGTCGGCAGCAGCAACAGGTGCCGGCTGCGCAGTCCCGCCGGGCCCTCGCCGTCCGGGAAGTCCGCGGCCGGCCGGCTCGTGCTCCAGCGTCCGATGCGCGCCATCTCAGACCTTCGTCTGGTGGAAGGACCGGTAGGACAGGCTCGCCGTGGGACCGCGCTGGCCCTGATACCGCGAGCCGTAGCCGGAGCTGCCGTAGGGGTGCTCCGCAGGGCTGGACAGGCGGAAGAAGCAGAGCTGGCCGATCTTCATCCCGGGCCAGAGCTTGATCGGCAGGGTGGCCACGTTGCTCAGTTCCAGCGTCACATGGCCGGAGAAGCCGGGGTCGATGAACCCGGCGGTGGAGTGCGTGAGCAGACCGAGGCGGCCCAGGCTGGACTTGCCCTCGAGCCGGGCCGCGACGTCGTCCGGCAGGGTGACCACCTCGTAGGTCGAGGCCAGCACGAACTCCCCCGGGTGCAGCACGAAGGCGTCCTGGCCGTCGACCTCCACCAGGCGGGTCAGGTCGGGCTGCTCCTGCGAGGGGTCGATCACCGGGTACTTGTGGTTGTCGAACAACCGGAAGTACCGGTCGATCCGGACGTCGACGCTCGACGGCTGCACCATCGCAGGGTCGAAGGGGTCCAGAACGACCCGGCCGGAGTCGAGCTCGGCGCGAATGTCACGGTCGGACAGCAGCACGGGCCCACGGTATCCCCTGCCCGGGCCGGCCTCAGCCGCCCCCTCAGCCGAACCGCCCCTCTCAGCCCGAACCGCCCTCTCAGCCGAACCGCCCCCTCCGCCGAACCGCCGCCGTCACTGACCGAGCATGATCTCCGCCAGATCGACGTCTGCCCCCACCCACTGGGGGAAGACACCGATCTCCCAGCGATCATGGACAGCTGCGCGGCTGAGCGCGGAGCACGAGGCTGGGAGGAGTTGCTACGATGCTCGCGGCGCCGCGAGGCGGCCGACGCGGGTGTAGTTCAATGGTAGAACATCAGCTTCCCAAGCTGACAGTGCGGGTTCGATTCCCGTCACCCGCTCCACCAGGAAAAGGCCTCTGACCTGCGGATACGCGCCCCCGAGTCGACCGTTCAAGATCACTCTAAAGCCTTCTGATAGCCGCCACATACCCTTGATCACCGCCGTTTAGACCACGACGATCATAAATTTCTGCAGCTGCCCGGGTCGACATCACCTGGATCACCTGGCTGGGTGATCCGTGGCCTTGATCCTTGCCAGTGGTCGGCCAGTTGCCGACCGATCCGCGCTTGAGCAGTGCTGCGCACCAGTCATCGCTCCTTGATCCGTAGTTCTGGCGCCGTCTGGTGATGGTCGCTCGGGCTGACCGTCGCGTCCTGGCCGGTCGAGGGGTGCTCGTCGTGGGGCGTATTGGGGGCCTCCGGGTCAGGTCGACCAGGTCGAGGAGTCGGCGAGCCAGGTGGCGTGTGCGTCGAGGTCGCCGTCCAGGGCAGGATCGGCGAAGGCGACCACGTCGTCGACCACTGCGGTGAAGAGGTCGGGGAGCTTGGCGGCGTCTGGCCCGAGGCGGCGTTGGTAGGCGGCAAAGGCGTTCGCCCGCGCAGCGCCGTAGTCGCCGAGGACAGTGCTCAGCGGTCGAAGGCTTACGCCGCGGTGCTCCGACGTCGCCGCCAGGGCGGTGATGAGGTCGATGGCGTGCACGTCGTGACTGCGGGTCAGGGTCCAGACGTCGGCGTAGTCGCGGACCCGGCTGTTGCCTGAGCCGAGCTCGACGGCTGTGCAGAGCTTCTCGGCCAGGACGACGGGCAGCGGGTACCCGAGCACGCGGACCGAGGGGTGGCGTGGCAGCAGCGTCGGGTAGTCCACGGGGACCGGCGGCGGCGCGACCGGGTCGCCGGTGCTGATGTCGAGGCGCAGTTTGACGTCCGCGCCGGCGACCGTGGCGTGCATGGTGACGCGGACGCCTCCGTAGAGGTCGCCGTCGCGGATCGTGCCGGCTGTCGCGGTGTCGACGCGGAAGACGACCCCGTCCTCGACCGGAGCCGGCAGTGAGGCGACCTCGACGACCCGGCGCAGGAGGGTGTCCTCGTCGAGATGGAGGTTGCGGGCGAGGAAGTCGGCGTCGACGGTGGCGCGGCGGGCGTCCCACACGGCGAGGAGCATCCCGCCCTTGAGCACGAGCCTGTCGGCGTGATCGCTTGTGGCCAGGCGGGCGAGGAACCGCTCGAGGACGTACATCACCAGCAGTGTCTGGGTCTGGCGGCCCTCGCGCCGGGCGAGGTTCTGCAGGTCCAGGTAGGCGCGACCGGCGGCGTCGGCCCGGGTCGGGCGCCGCAGGTTGCCTTTCGGGCTGCCCGGCCCGGCCGCGGCGGGC
>JBAPWU010000383.1:0-1667 GCA_049283855.1 Kineosporiaceae bacterium | reverse complement strand
CGCGGGGGCCTCATCCTGGTGGGCGCCCTGATCGTGGAGTACGCCGTCCTGCCCCAGCTCGCCGGAGCGCGATCGGCCATCCACCTGCTGTCCACGGTCGAGCCGGGCTACCTCGGGATGGGGCTGGCGCTCGAGCTGGCCTCCCTGGCCTCCTACAGCGCGCTCACCCGCAGCGTCCTGCCGTCCGCTGATCGACCGCCCTACCTCACGCTGCTGCGGATCGATGTCACCGGGCTGGGCCTGAGCCACGTCCTGCCCGGCGGGGGTGCGACCACGACCGCGCTGCGCTACCGGCTGCTGACCCTGGCCGGCGCCTCCCGGGGGGACGTGGTCACCGCCACCGCCATCCAGGGTGCGGGGATGGCCGTCGTGCTCGCCCTGGTGTTCATCACCGGCCTGCTCTGGACCCTGCCGGCCCACCCGGACAACCCCTATCTGCTCGGGACCGCGCTGGTGGCCATCGCGCTCCTGGTCACCGTCACGGCCGCCGCCGCGCTGCTCATCCGCCGGCCCGAGCCGACCACGCGACGCATCCTGTCCCTCGCCGCGGTCGTGCCCCACCTGCCGCAGCAGGCGGTCCGGCAGCTGAGCCGCACCCTGGTCACCCGGCTCACGGCCCTCACCACCGACCCCCGGCTGACCGCCACCACGATCGGGTGGGCGAGCGCCAACTGGACCTTCGACGCGGCCTCGCTCTGGGTGTTCCTGAGGGCCTTCGGCCAGGCCGAGGGGCTCGAAGGGCTGCTCCTCGGCTATGGACTCGCCGGGCTGCTCGCCCTGCTGCCCCTGACCCCCGGCGGCCTCGGCCTGGTCGAAGGCACCCTGGTGGCCGTGCTCGTCGCCTTCGGCGCGCCCCACGCCTACGCCCTGCTCGGCGTCACCACGTGGCGCCTGGCCGAGTTCTGGCTCCCCATCCCGCTGTCGGCCCTCGCCTACCTGTCGCTGCGCGCCGGACCGCTGCGCCCCCACCACCTTCCCGGCCGCCCGGTCATCCCCCGCCCCGACCACCCCCTGGCGAGACCGGAGCACCTCCCGGAACCGGAGCACTGAGTCACGGGCGGACCAGGGAACGCTTCGGGCGCTACCGGCGTGTCGGTGGCGGCCGGGGCCTTCCGGGCATTCGGGCCGGCGTCGAATGACAAGAGAACGACAAGAGAACAACAAGGATCGGGAGAGAAGCGCCCCGTCCGTGACAAAGGCCATGATGCTGATCCGCGCTGCTGAGGCGCTGCGGGGATTGATGACGTCAGCAAGAACACGGTGGCCTACGGTATGGACCGACGATCGTCATCGGCGATGATGGCAGCACACGATGTCGAGGCGAACGTCCGGAGCGGGTCGGCCGACCCGTTCGGGTCGCACGGAAGGAGGGCCATGCAGGGCAGCACGCGCACCGCTGGGCCCCCCGCCGACCCCCACCCCTTCCCGGACCCGGCTCAGCCCACGGCCACCCTGGCCGGTCCTCCGGCCGCCGCCGGACCCGTCCCTGGAGCTGTCCAGGACCCGCCGACGGCGCCGACCGAGCACGTCCGTGACGCGCTCGGTCGCCTGGTCGTGGTCGACCTGTCCGCGCGGGCACCCGGCATCCACGCCCCCGAGCCGGCCCAGGTGCGCCTCCTGGGGTCGGCCTCGGCCACCCGGCCGGACGTCGAGCGCTGGGGTGACCA
>JBAPWU010000382.1:0-1867 GCA_049283855.1 Kineosporiaceae bacterium | reverse complement strand
GCTCCGCCTGGTCACGGGCGAGCCCCCGCCGGCACCGGTCGGGGTGGGCCTGCTCGGCTACGGGGCGATCGGGCACGAGCACAGCCGCGCCGTCCGCGCCGTCGACGGCCTGACCCTTGCCGCCGTGTGCGACACCTCCGCCGAGCGACGTGCCGTGGCGGCGGAGGCCTCCGACGGGGTGGTCCTGACCGCGTCGGCCGACGCACTGCTCGAGCGCGACGACGTCGACCTCGTGGTGGTCTCCACCCCGCCGAACACCCACGCCGAGTGGGCGCTGCGCGCGATCGCGGCCGGCAAGCACGTGGTGCTGGAGAAGCCGTTCGCGATCCGGACGGCGGAGGCGGACGAGGTGCTGGCCGCGGCCCGGGCCGCCGATCGGGTGGCCGTCGTCTACCAGAATCGTCGCTACGACCCGGACTACCTGGCGCTGCGCCGCCTGGTGCGCGCCGGCACGATCGGCACGGTCTTCACACTCGAGACGTTCGTCGGCGGCTTCGGTCACCCGTGCAACCTGTGGCACTCCGACCAGGAGGTGTCCGGCGGCGCCTTCTACGACTGGGGCGCCCACCTGCTCGACCAGGTGCTCGACCTGCTGCCCGGAGACATCGCGTACGTGACCGCTGCCGCGCACAAGCTGCGCTGGTTCGATGTCACCAACGCCGACCACTCCCGGGTGACGGTCCGCTTCGAGGACGGCGCCGAGGCGGAGTTCGTGCATTCCGACCTGGCCGCGGCCCTCAAACCCCGGTGGTACGTCCTGGGCACCACGGGCGCCGTCGTCGGGCGGTGGCGCAGGGAGAAGGTGGTGTCCCGCAACGACATCGGGACGCTGGTGGAGGACATCCTGGCTCCGGCCGACTCACCGCCGGTGATGGAACTGCACGCGGCGGACGGCAGCATCACCCAGGTGGCCACCCCGACCCCAGAGCCGTACGGATTCCACCGCGAGCTGGCCGATCGCGTTCGGTGGGGCCTGCCGATGACCGTCACCGGTGAGCAGTCCCGCCGGGTGCTGGCGGTGATGGAGGCGGCCCGGGCCTCCGCCGCGGACTCCGGGCGACCCGTCGTCCCGCAGTGAGCCCGTCCGTGGGTCCAGCCGTGAGCGCCGGATGAGCGGGGCACACCCGGTGCGCTGGGGCTTCCTCGGCGCGGGGTACGTGGCGTCCCGCGCCCTGGCGCCGGCGGTGCACGCGACCGACGGCGCCGTCCTGCAGGTCGTCGGGGCCCGCGACCCCGCACGCGCGGCGGCGCTGGAGCCGCAACGCACCACCGCCTCCTACGAGGCGGTCTGCACGGCGGACGACGTCGACGTGGTCTACGTGGCCCTCCCCAACAACGATCACCTGCCGTGGGTGCTCCACGCCCTGGGTGCGGGCAAGCACGTCCTGTGCGAGAAGCCGCTCGGCCTGGACGCCGGCGAGGTGGCCGTGATGGTGGAGGAGGCCACCCGCGCGGGGCGGTTGCTGGTGGAGGCGGCCTGGAACCGCTGGCATCCGCGCACCCGTCGCGCCGAGGCCCTGCTGGCCGGGGCCACCGGACGACGCACGGTCCGCGCGTCGTTCACGTTCTCCGGCGTCCCGGCGGGCAACTACCGCCTCGACCCCGCCCGGGGCGGCGGGGCGCTGCTGGATGTGGGCTGCTACACGGTGGCAGCCTCGATGGCGGCGCTGGGTGCGACGGGGGTCGATGTCTCTCGGGTCGAGCGTCACCTCGGCCCCACCGGGGTGGACCTGACCACCGCAGCCGTCCTGACCCACGCGAATGGCTCGGCCACAATCACGGCGTCCTTCGAGCGCCCCGAGGCCCAGGGCCTCACCATCGAGGCGCCAGGGCTGTCCGTCGAGTTCGCCGGCCAGGCCTTCACGAC
>JBAPWU010000381.1:0-2891 GCA_049283855.1 Kineosporiaceae bacterium | reverse complement strand
ACGACCCACAACACCTGCAACACGCCGACATTCGACGACATCGCAGGCCGTCTCACCGCCGCCGGAACCGTCACACCCTGAAGCCCCAAACCAGACAGAAGAACCCAAAGCGGTTGGGTCAGAGAAGAGGACGGGTTCGACTTCCTCGGCTTCACGGTGCGCCGGCACGCCGGGAAGCTGATCACCAGGCCGAGCAAGGCCGCCGTCACGCGGGTCAAGCATCGCCTGGCCGTCGAGATGCGCGCCCTGCGGGGCGCCAACGCGGCGGCCGTCCTCGCGAAGATCAACCCGATCGTGCGGGGATGGGCGAACTACTACCGGGGAGCAGCATCGTCCAGGACCTTCGCGGCCCTGGACCGCTACCTGTGGCAGCTCACCTACAAGTGGGCCTGCCACAGCCACCAGAACAAGCCGAAGTCCTGGATCACCTCCCGGTACTACGGCCGGTTCAACCCCGACCGCCATGACCGGTGGATCTTCGGCAACCGTGACAACGGCGCCTGGATGCCCCGGCTCGGCTGGACAAAGATCGTCCGGCATAGTCTGGTCCTCGGCGCGGCGTCCCCGGACGACCCCGCCCAGGCCGACTACTGGGCCCAGAGGCGTCGCAAGAACCAGCCCCTGCTCGACCGCAGCGTCCTGATCCTGCTCGCCAAGCAGAAAGGCCGCTGCCCGCTCTGCACGGGTCTGCTCCTGCACGCCGACCACGAGCCATCCAGCCCCACCGAATGGGAGCAATGGCACCGGGTCACCCGCAAGGCGATCACCAAGCAGTACGTGACCGTCGAACCGGGCACAGGCCGATCGGACGGCACCCGCCTTGTCCACTCGCACTGCCAGCGCCGGGCCACCGGCGCGACGAAAGAACCAGCACACCTCTACCCCTGAGCGCCCCTGGGGCTTGCTTGAGCCGTATGCCGCGACGAGTGGCACGTACGGAATCTGAGGGGGCCCCGGTGCAGCAATGCACCGGGGCTACCCGGCGCTCGTGGATGATTCGCCGATGTCATCACTGTCAGTCACGTGATTGTGCAAGGTCGTGGGCATGACCGATCGGGCTACGGCGCGACACAGGGTCAGCCGGAGGAGATCAAGGCATCCCGGGGAGGGAGCCGCTCGGGCGTGACGGTGTATGGGCGGCTGTCCCGCAACAGCAGGCGCGTCCCGGAGAACGTGTAGCGGCGCAACGTTCCGGAGTAGTTCCTCCCGTCGATACTCGTTCCCGACCAGGTGACGATGGGTGCGCCGAGCGTCGCCGCAGCCCACGAGTCCTGGTGGGTCACCGAGCCGCCGTAGGCCAGCCGGGTCTGGGCCCCGTCCAGGGTGACGACCCGAAGGTGCCCGCCCACGTAGCGGAAGACGGTGGCGAACTGTGTGGCCGCTCCCGTCGTGCTCCGGACGAAGACCTCGGCACGACCGTCACCATCGGCGTCCTGCGTGCCCAGCAGCCGGGCGCCCGGCTCGCTCGCTGCCTCGAAGCGGACGGTGTCGCTGCGTCCGCCGGCGTACCCGACCCTGACCAGGCCGGGTGAGGGCAACGTGAGGTGGTCGGAGCGTCCGTCACCGTCGACGTCGCCGACCGCCGGGGTTGGCAGCGCCGGGACCGGTGTGCCCGGCCGCGTAGGTGCCGCTGCCGGAGGCGTGCCGCCCGGCGTCGGCGCCTGCGGCCTCGGGGACTGTCCGGTCACTGACGCCGTGGCCGGCCCGCCCCCGGTAGTCGCGTCGCCCACCGGGGCCGGGACAACGGAGCCACAGCCGCCGAGGGCCAGGAGTACGGTTGCGACGACCGACTTCGGGAGCCGTGAGAACGCGCCATCGTCCATTCCGCCCACCTCGTCGTGGAGACCCGCTACCCGGTGAAAGGGCCCATCCGGTAGACGCGGCGAGCAGGCGCCCGGTTGTCGTACACGGGGCAGGGTCACTTTCGTTCGCCATTGCGGTGGGGCGTGCAGCGACGATGCTGGGCGAACTGTGGACGGGAGCATCGGATATGGGTCTGAGCAGGCAGATCGGCCCGGAGTTCGAGGCCTTCGACTTCACGCACGACCGGCGCACGTATGAGGTCTTCCGGGGTGGTTCGGGGCCGGCGGTCCTGGTGCTGCATGAGATCCCTGGCCTGCATCCGGGCGTCATCGATTTCGCCCGTCGGCTCATCGCCGCGGGGTACACCGTGTATCTGCCGTCGCTGTTCGGGCGGCCTGCGGCTCTGGCGACGGGCCGCGAGGTCGTGCGATCAATGCTGCGGGTCTGCGTGGCGCGGGAGTTCACGAAGCTGACCGACCGCACGAGTCCCGTCATTGGGTGGCTGCGGGCACTTGCGGCGTCGGCGTTCCGTGAGTGTGGCGGGCCCGGGGTCGGCGTGGTCGGGATGTGCTTCACCGGAGGTTTCGCGCTCGCGACAGCTCTCGAGCCGTCAGTTATCGCGTCCGTCATGAGTCAGCCGGTCTTGCCCGCGCCGATCGGACAGCGTCGCCGCGCAGCCCTGGGTCTGGATGCCGAGGACCTGTCCGTGATCACGGCCCGGGCCGACGATGACCTGCGCGTGCTCGGGCTCCGGTTCACCAACGACCGCGGGTGCCCGCCGGAACGCTTCCAGACCCTGCGTTCGACGCTCGGCACGTCGTTTGAGGGGATCGAGATCGACTCCTCGCCGGGCAACGCAGCCGGCATCGCGCCGTCGGCGCACGCGGTGCTGACGGTCTCCCTGGTCGACGAGCCAGGGCATCCGACCCGGGTCGCTCTCGACCGGGTCCTGGTGCTCCTGGCCGAGCGGCTACGCCGTTGACGGAGTGGACCGCCTTCCTGCGCAGTTCAACGGGACGCAGCCAACACGGATCCGGCACTCCGCTGCGCGTCGTCGTACTGGCGTCCTCGACGCAACCGACGTCACG
>JBAPWU010000380.1:0-5515 GCA_049283855.1 Kineosporiaceae bacterium | reverse complement strand
CGGCGGCGTTGGCCGGGTGGGACGGCGCGGTCAGTGTGGCCGTCGGGGCCCTGGTGGCGGGGGAGACCTGGGCGCAGGCCGCCGACGGCGCGTTCGTGGCCCGGTGGACCGATGCTGTCCGGACCCTGGCGGCCGCGCGGGCCGGGAAGGGCCCGACGTTCATCCAGATCGCGCACGAGATGAACGGGGACTGGATGGCGTGGTCGGTGACCTCGAGCACCCTGGAGGCGTTCAGGGCGGGGTGGCGCCGCTACGCGGCGATCATCCGTGCGGAGTTCCCGGCGGCGCGGCTCGTGTTCACCGCCAACGCCGGCACCGCCTCCGATATCGGGATCCCGGCGATGTGGCCCGGTGATGACGTCGTCGACGTCTACGGCGTCGACCTCTACACCGGCTGGGCCCCGCTGGATTCCCGGGCCGACTGGGAGGACCACTTCCTGGACACCGAGCTGGGCGACAGCCCCCGCGGCCTGGGCGCCCACCAAGCCTTCGCGCAGGCCCACGGCAAGCCGTTGGCGTTCCCGGAGTGGGGACTACGCGCCGACGACCCGTCCGGGTCGAACCACCCGGACTTCATCACGAACATGCACACGTTCATGTCCACCCACGCCGCTGCCCCCGGGGTCGACCCCGCGGGCCGGGTGATCTACGACGTGTACTTCAACGTCGAGCACGACGGGGACCCGCGCTGGCGGATCGACAACACCGCCGCCAACCCCCGCTCGGCCGCCGCGTACGCCGCACTGACCTGGGGCACCGCCAGTGACACCACCACCACCACGGCCCCGCCCGACCCGCCGCCGCTGACCTGCCCGCCCGCCGTGCCCACCACCTCGGCATCACCGGGAGCGTCGAGACTGACGCCCGCAACTGCCTCGCCCCCGCCCGGGGGTCATTGACGATCAGCCCGGACGACGATGACCGCGGTCGGCCGCCTCGCCTGGGGCCAGGGCTCGCCCGCGGCTGTTGTCCACATCACCCCCTGGCGCGCCGCGTCGTCCACAGCCGGACGACGTCGCCGCGCGTGGGCAGCGGGCAAGCACGCACCGTGGAGGCGCTGAGAGGCCACCGGGACTCGGTGGCAGCACTGACCGTAGGAGGCTGACATGACCGTGACGGTGTGGCATCACAGCACGTGGATCGAGGACGCACTGGCCGTCCTGACCTGGAACGCCCTGCACGCCGGCTTGGATATCCCCGCCTGGTGGGCGGTCGAAGAGGCCATCGGCGATCTCGAGTCGCTGGTCCCGGCGGGGGTGATGCACCTACCGGTCGAGCCGCGACCGGGGAGCCTGGCTAAGGCCCACCAGATCCTCGCCAGCCCCCCGCCGGATGCGGGCGTGGGGGAGCTGATCGCGGCCGGCACCGCCGCAGGCCGCCTACTCCGGCACCGGCACCGATGAGCAGTGCGGACGGCACCTCGACCGGTGCCCAACTCGCCACCGCGGCCTCCTGCCTGCACACCATCTTGTGTTTCGGGCAGGCCGACCTCACCGGCCGCGACAGCGACCTGATCGCCGCCGTGCAGGCGCGCGACCAGATCGTCGCCGCGCTGGGGGTCACCTGGCGGGCCACGGTTCCCGGGCAGGACCTGGCCGAGCCCGGTGACCCGTCCCCGGTCTGGACGGCACGCCGCGAGCTGCACCATTCCGTCGCGGCTGCGGGCCTGGTGCTGCGGCGTTACCCGCTCACTGGGCTGCCCGGTCCTGCGCCCACCGATCTGCAGCTGCATCCACCGGTGGCTCCGTCGGCGCGGGCGTGGGTCCAGGCCGCCCAGATCAACGACCGTGTCGCCGCCCACACCAGCCGCGGCCAGCGGGTCGGACCAGTGGCAGTGGATGCGTTCACTGGGCGGTGGGCGATGATCGCTGACTTGGCGGCCGTGGCCGGCGCTGTCGCCGTCCTCGACCCCGCTCTGGCGGATCACGCCAGGGCGAGTAGCCTCCCCGAGCTGCACCGCGCCGGCGCCGTCCTGCACGACGCACGACACCACGCCGAGGACCTGGCGGCGGCGGCCGACGTCGTGATCCGCCTGGCCCGCTCCGGGGCCCTGCCTCAGGACTACGAGGTCCATGTCCCCGGCCCGGGGTCGATCACCACGCTAGGCGAGGTGCCCGCCGCCCTGGACTGGACCCGCACAGTGCTCGCGGACGGGCCCGCGTTGACCGCCACCCAGTACCGGCTGCTCGCCGGCGCCATCGCGGTGGTCGCGTATCACCTCGGGCGCGTTGTCGAGGACGCTCCTTCGGGCTCGGCGTTGGCGCACCTCGCTGAGGTCCATCACCGGTTCGCCGAGTCCTGGCACCGCTGGCCGCTGGCCGCCACCGGTGCCGGTGACGTGCGGGCTCTGACCCACGTGCGGCATGTCGCCTCCCTGCTGATCACCAGCGCTGAGGACGCGTTGACCGCTGATCTCGCCGCCGTCCTCGCGCCCCGCGTGGTCGTGCTGGCCCGCACCGTCCAGGAGAGCCTGTTCACCGCGATCGCCGACGGCGCCTTCTTGACCCCTGCCGACACGAGCCGCGGGTGGACGCCGCTGTCTGGGATCAGGGGACTACATCGTCGCGTCCTGGGTGCCCTCACCACGCTTGTCGCCGCGACCGATGCTGCGGCCCTGGCCGTCGGCCCCGTCCGTCCGGTCACCCCCACCGATCCAGCCCCATACCTCGGCGCCGCGACCCGGCTGGCCCCCTACCTGGAACTGGTCCGCCCGCCGAACCCGGTAACCACCCCCACCCGGACCGGCCGGAGCCGGCCACCGCCACCGATCCCCGGGCCTGCCCCAGGAACGGTGAGCAGGAGACCCAGCCGATGAGCGCCGGGCTGCGGCAGCCGTCACGTCGCCGCTACGGGCGGTCGGTGGTCGGTCTGCTACACCGGTGCTACGCCACGTGCAGTGAGTAGGTGCTGGACGAGCTGACCTGTAGCGGGACCTCCGCGCACGAGGAGACCGCAGCCGACCTGTTTCCCGACCGAGCCGCCAGCCAGTTGCCGGGCCTCCTGGCAGTTACCCGGACCGGACTCACACAGGCAAGCGAGGGCGAGCTTATGAACCCTTGGTCACCTACACCAGGGCGGGGCCTTCCTTGATCGCCTGCCTGATCCGTGTCTCTCCCCGGGGCCTGGGAGGGGGTGTGCACCGGTGGAGGGGTGGGGCAGCGGCCCGCGGCCGCCCTCGACGCTGGTCTAGCGTCGCAGGCAGCCGCACACAGCCCAACCAGCCTGCGTCCTGTGATCATCGGTAGAACGGTTGATCAAGACGTCATTGTGCTGCGGGAGGTGGCTAGTGCAGGCAACATGCACCGCGTGGTGGGGTTGGGGGTTGCGTCGTCGCTCGCGTTGCTCGTTGCAGCTGTGGCCTTGGGCGTCTGCGTCACAGTCGGCGTCGAGAGATGGCGTGCGGCGTGGAATGCGAGGCCCCTAACGCCCGTGCGCGAGGCGGGGCATCATGTATATCTTCGCTGTGGTGGCTGCGGCGCGCGGGTCGTGCGTGCCAGGTGCGACGACGGGCGCAACCGATTCTTCAACGTGGATCCGGTCAAGATGGATGCTCCGGACCTTGTGTATCCTCACGGCGAGAGCACCGGCGCCATCATGGCGTGGCGAGCAAGGACCCAGCAGGTCGAGGAAGCCAACGCCCAGCTGTGGCTATTCGATCCCAGTGTGAAGATGGCCATGGTGCGCTTTCGTCCGCATCTCGCCCCCCTGCCCTCAGAAGGACTCTCGGTCCACTTCTGCGCATTGGGCCAGCGCCACGAGCCGCTCCCCAGCTATCAAGACAAGGTTCGGTGGCAAAACCTCATGACGGGCGGAGACTACCTCGGCCTGGACGAAAGCACGTAAATCGTACGAGCACTGTGCGTGGTTGATCCAACACTTATAGTCGGCTCGGGTGCCCGTGGGCGGGCGTCATTCGGTGAGTAGGGATCCTGGTGCGAAGAACGTCGTGATGTCATCGAGGAACTCGTTGCGCAGGCGGGGCGAGACGGTGTTGAAGGTCGCGCGCTGTCCTTTCCAGGGCGTTTGTAAGCGTGAGGTCCCGGCACCTTGCCGTGGTCCGCGGTTCTCCTACGTGGAAGCTCCAGCGGTCGCCGTGGGCGCACGCGTTGCGGTAGTGACGTGCGAATTGGAGGAGTCAGGCTCGGGCGCGCGGCGCTAGCATTGACCAAATCAGTTGCAGCGGAACATGATTCACGCCAGAGGCACGGAACGATTGTTCAAAGCATTGGCGGGTAGACGATCCGGCACGGGCACACGAGGAGGACGAGGACATGGCGCGGAACACGCCAGAGACCGGGTGCGGATGCCGGGTGCCGGTCAGCGAGGTACTGGCCGCCCTCGGCCTGCCACCGATCTCCCTTGCCGCAGGGGTGTGGCGCGGCGCCGAGGTATTCCCGGACTGGCGCGGGAACCCGTCCGTGGCCGTGGCCGATGCCGCAGCGATCGTCGCCGCTCACCAGGCCCAGGCGCGGGCCATGGACGAGGCACGCACGGCCCAGGAGGCCCAGGCTCAGGCCGACGCCGAGGCAGAGCGCGCGCTGGACCAGGCCGCGTTCACGGCCGCCTACAACGCCAAGGGTGGGATGCGGGGCGGTCCAGCGGCCTACGCAGCGGGCATGGAGGCGATCCGGCGCCGTCGCCTGGGCCCGGTCGGGCGCGCGGTTGACTCCTTGCGCGGCGCGTTCGCCGGTGACGACCCGACCGAGGGAGTCGCCTGAACATGGACGAGGCCCCGATCGAGTACAACGGCCAGCAACATCGCCCCGAACGGGAGTACCCCCAGCGCTGGGGCACTCCGGCTGGGGACCGATACAGCCCCAGGCGCGCGGCCTGGGTCGCCGAGTGTGTCCGCACCCTGGAGATCCCGGCCCAGGCCTCCCGCGAGCGCATGCGCGCCTTCGATCACGAGATCCGACTGGAGAACCTCCGCCGGCTCGAACACACCGGCCGGATCATCTCGCTGGCAGTGGCCGAGCGCGGTGCCCTCCGGGTGAGCTGACGGTGGCCGCTGCCCTAGAGCGGGCGCACGTCGGTCCAGGACTCTTCGCGGTAGACCAAGACCACGGAACCGTCTGCGCTCTTCACGATCAGGCCGCCATCCTCGCCGATCTCGAAGTCGCCCAGGAAGGTGTGCTCCTGCCCGTCAGCCGTGGTCACGACGAACTCAGCCATCGGCCCGGCCTGGCTACGGTGCTGGGCGTCGAGGGCCCTGCGGATCTGGACTGGTGACGACAGCGTCGCGTGAGGTGAGTCGCAGCCAAAGACCCTGGGTGCGGATACGCGCTCGATCGACGTCTCCGCCCGGGAGCCCCTCCACCCCCCAGCGCAGGACCGCGACCCCCCAGCGCAGGACCGAGACCCCCATGAGCAGGCCCGAGACCCCCACGAGCAGGAACGCGACCCCCCAGAGCGTTTCCCCGCGCCGCAGGATCCCGACCGCAATGAGCAGGACCGAGACCCCCACGAGCAGGCCCGAGACCCCCACGAGCAGGAACGCGACCCCCCAGAGCGTTTC
>JBAPWU010000379.1:0-15905 GCA_049283855.1 Kineosporiaceae bacterium | reverse complement strand
CGACGTGCTGGCGCTGCCGCCCCTGACGTCGGCGTCGGCGTCGCCGTCGGCCCGGGCCACGGTGGCGCTGCAGTTCGAGCGCGTCGACGGGCCGGCCAGTTCGACGATCGTGGTGCGCCCGGTGGTGCCGGGGCGCAACGGAGGCTGGATCCGCAGCGGCATCTCGTGGGACTCGCTGGAGTACTCCGCGTACTCCGCCTACGGCACCGGGCACCGCAACCCCGACCATGTGCGGTTGCTGATCGAGCTGCGCGCCCTGCAGAACCGCGAGCGCTACGGGTATTACACCCGGAGTTCCACGGTCCAGCTCGACTCGATCCCCAGCCGCCGGGTGTGGGACCTCCTGGCCGAGGCGCAGCAGAGCGGTCTGCCGCTGGTCCAGTCCGGCCGACGCGCCGCTCCGGTGATCGTGCACACCGAGCCCGCGCGGGCCGAGGTCGACCTCACCCGGGCCGGCGACGGCCTCGTCGTGACGCCGTCGCTGAAGGTCGGCGGGCTCGTGGTGGCGGCGAGAGACTGCACGCCGCTGGGCGACCCGGCCCACGGCCTGGTGTGGTGGTCACCGGAGGCCACGCCCGACCGTGCCCTCATGCTTGCCCCGCTGGTCGGCCCGCTCGAGCCCTCGGTGGTGGCCCTGCTCGGGGCGGGCGAGCTGACCATTCCCGACCACGACGAAGAGCGGTTCCTGCAGGACTTCTACCCGGTGCTGAGGCAACGCGTCAGCGTGGTCGCGGCCGATCCGTCGGTGCGGTTGCCCCAGCCCGAGCCCGCCGAACTGACGGCCACGGTCACCGCCACCGGCGACCACAGCGTCCACGTGGCGTGGGGGTGGTCGTACCCGGAGGGCCCCGCCCACCGCCACGAGCCGCTGTGGGCGGAGTCGTTCGGCAGGACGGGCAGGGACCCTGTGGCCGAGGCCAGGGTGGTCGCCGCGGTGGCCGAGGCCTGCGCCGGGCTGGAGGAGCTGTTCGAGACCACGCCGTTCGGCCGGCGCCTGGCGCCGGAGGCGACCCTGCACGCCATGGCCACCGTTCGGTTGGTGAGCGAGGTCCTGCCACGGCTGCGGGAGCTGGCGGACGTCGCGGTGCAGCTGGTGCAGGAGGGAATCGCGCCCGACTACCGCGAGAGCGATGCCAGCCCGGTGATCACCTTCGCCGGTCACGGCTCGGCGGGCGAGAACGACTGGTTCGACCTCGCCGTCACGGTCACCGTGGCCGGGGAGGACGTGCCGTTCCAGCAGCTGTTCGTGGCGCTGGCCCGCCAGGAGCAGTACCTGATCCTGCCCAGTGGCACCTACTTCAGTCTCGACCGGGAGGAGTTCGCCCGGCTGGCCTCCCTGATCGCCGAGTCGTGCGAGCTGGACGACGCGCCCGCCGGCACCGTGCGGCTGAACCGCTACCAGGCCACCCGGTGGGCCGAGGTCGAGGAGCTGGGCGAGGTCACCGGCCAGGCGGTCGCCTGGCGTGAGGCAGTCACCGCGCTGATCCAGGCCGCCCCTTCGGTACCCGACCTGCCTGATGGTGTGCAGGCGACCCTGCGTCCCTACCAGCTGGCCGGCTTCGGATGGCTGGCCGCCTTGTTCGAGCACCGCCTCGGCGGTGTGCTGGCCGACGACATGGGCCTGGGCAAGACCCTGCAGGCGCTGGTGCTGATGGCCCACGCGCGCCGCGAGGGCCGTGCGCAGGCGCCGTTCCTGGTGGTGGCGCCCACCAGCGTGGTGGGCAACTGGGTCCGAGAGGCGGCGCGGTTCACGCCGGAGGCCTCGGTGGTCTCGATCGGGCAGACCCAGGTTCGTCGCGGCGCGTCGGTGGCGGAGCTGGCCGCCGGCGCCGACATCGTCGTCACCTCCTACACCCTGTTCCGGCTGGAGATCGAGCAGTACCAGGAGCTCGACTGGTCCGGGCTGGTGCTCGACGAGGCGCAGACCGTGAAGAACCACCAGTCGGTCGCCTACCGGTGCGCGCGCACCCTGGACACGCCGTTCAAGCTCGCGATCACCGGCACCCCGATGGAGAACAACCTGATGGAGCTGTGGGCGCTGCTGTCCATCACCGCTCCGGGCCTGTTCGCCAACGCGCGCCGCTTCACCGAGTACTACCGCACGCCGATCGAGCGCGAGCGTGATCCGGAGCGGCTCGCCCAGCTGCGGCGCCGGATCCGGCCGCTGCTGCTGCGCCGGGCCAAGGGCGAGGTGGCCGCCGACCTGCCGGACAAGCAGGAGCAGGTGGTCGAGCTCGAGCTCGATCCGCGCCATCGCACGGTCTACCAGACCTATCTGCAGCGCGAGCGCCGCAAGGTGCTCGGCCTGCTCGATGACCTGCCGCAGAACCGCTTCGAGATCTTCCGGTCGCTGACCCTGCTGCGCCAGGCGAGCCTGCACGTGGGCCTGGTCGACGAGCGGCATCGGAAGGTGCCCTCCACCAAGCTCGACGCGCTGCTGACCCAGATCCAGAGCCTCGCCGAGGAGGGCCACCGGGTGCTGGTCTACAGCCAGTTCACCCGGTTCCTCGGCCATGCCCGCGATCGGCTGGTGGCCGCGGGGATCGACCACTGCTATCTCGACGGCTCGACCACCCGCCGCGACCGCGTGGTCGAGGGGTTCCGGACCGGGACGGCGCCGGTGTTCCTGATCAGCCTCAAGGCGGGGGGCGTGGGGCTGAACCTGGTCGAGGCCGACTATGTGATCGTGCTCGATCCGTGGTGGAACCCGGCGACCGAGGCCCAGGCCGTCGACCGTGCGCACCGGATCGGCCAGACCCGCAAGGTGATGGTCTACCGGCTCGTCGCCAAGGACACCGTGGAGGACAAGGTGATGGCGCTCAAGGCCCGCAAGGCGGAGCTGATCAGCAGTGTGCTCGAGGAGGGCGACTTCGGCTCCGCGGCGCTGACCGCCGATGACATCCGCGGCCTGCTCGAATAGCGTGATCGTCCAGCCTGATCGGGCGCGTGATCGGTGCGGTCAGGGCGCGGCACCGACGTGGTTCAGCACCCGGTCCGAGGCGTGCACCAGCACCCGCTGCCCCCACGCGGCCGTGAGGTGGTCATGCTCCAGGCCATCCCCGAACACCACCAGGGCATCGGTGGACACCACGATCTCCAGCGACTCACCGGCGTCCAGAACCCCTGCGGTGCAGGAGGTCCCGGTGGACGGCGACGGCCAGGCCTCGCGCACGAACCAGGCCAGCCGACGCTGCTGCGGCGACGGGAGTGGGAAGGCCCGGCCCCGCTGGCGCTGCAGCGAGGCACACCACCCGGTGGCACCCGTTCCGGTTCCGGTGATCAGCCCGGAGGAGGACTGCCGCTCGCTGTGCCCGTCCGGTGTGCGGATCAGGTAGCGGGCGCTCTGGTGGCTCGCGTGGCCGAGGTAGAGCTCGTTCAGCGCCACCAGCACCTGCCCGTCGTCGCACAGCGCCTCGGCCATCGTGCGGCGGTCCAGGGGCGCCGTCCCGGCCTCGACGGCGCCGAGCAGGGCGGCGACGTCCGCCGCGCGGTGCGGCACCAGGACGGCGGGTCCCGGGCCGGGCTCGGGGTCGACCCCGATCACCGGCTGGCCGGAGAGGTACTTGGCCACGTTGGCCACCAGGCCGTCCTGACCGACCGCCACCACGATGTCGCCCGGATCGAACAGGAACCGGCCGAGGTCGCCGCGTTCGACCGTGCCGCGTCGCCAGCCCACCGGAACCGCCGCCGAGACCGCCTGCAGCGCAAGGGTCCTCGCATCGTGCCGGGCCTGCACGTCCCCCAGGTCACGCCCTCGGCCCCGCAGGAAGAACTCCGCCTGCCCGCGGGTGCCGTGCCGGTCGACGAGTTCGTCCAGTTCGGTGCGCCGGTGGATCACCACCACCCGCGGGGCCAGGGTCATCGCTCGCTCCCGGCGAGCAGCCGGTCCAGTCCGGCCGACAGCAGGTCGGGGCTGATCGTCAGCGAGCCGATGGAGGGCAGGTTCTCGGCCAGGCCGCGCAGGGCGAGCGCGGCCAGCAGCCGGGGATCGGCCTGGTGGTAGACCGCCATCCGTGCCTGCTCGGCGTCCGCCTCGGCTGCACCGCCCAGGCGCACCCGGTCTGCGGCCGCCTCCTCGGTGATCCGGGCGTTCGTCGCCTGCTGGGTGACCAGGGTCTGTTCGCGGGCGGCGAGTTCGATCCGGGACTGCAGTTCGTTCTCCCCGATCGCCCGCTCCCGCTCGACGGCCACTGCCCGCCGCTCGTAGGTGGCCCGGTCGGCGTCCTGCTGCACGAGTTCCCGGGCGGGGGTCTGCAGCGCACGCTCGACGTCCGGCTCGGGGCGCAGCGCGACCACCCGGATGCCCACCACGGCGATCCCCACGTCGACCAGGCGCGGATCGCCGGTCAGCCCGGCCTCGATCCGGGCCCGGACGCCGTCGACCCCGTCGGCGAGGACCTGAGGCAGGGTGCGTGTCGCCAGCAGGCCCAGGGCGTGCTGCTGCGCCAGTTCGGTGAGCAGCAGGGCGACCTGGTCCAGCGGGGTTGCCCGCCAGGCGCCGGTGTCCGGGTCGATGGCGAAGTCGATCCGGGTCGCTGCCAGCACGGGGTCGGTGAACCGGTAGCCGATGGTGGCCTGCACGCTCACGTCCTGGAAGTCGGCGGTGCGGGCGTGGAAGAGCATCGGCAGTTCCCGGTCGTCGACCGGGACCTCGCTGAGCGAGGCGGGCAGGGCCCGGAACCAGAAGGCCAGGCCGGTGCCGGAGTGGGCCGGACGGCCCTGGTGCAGGTGCACCACATGTGTCGTCGGGGTGCCTCGCAGGTGTCGCCAGATGAACTGCCGGGTGATGTCGGCCATCAGGACCGCCTCCTTATTATCGTCGGTACGACGATAACTGCGATCACCTGTTATCGTCAACTAGACGAGAAACATGAGGAGGCAACAGGTGCCCACCGACTACGACCCTGCGACCTACCCGCCGTTCGCGGTCACGGTCGACCTGGTGGTGCTCACGGTGCGCGAGGGCGCCCTGCAGGCCCTGGTCGTCCGCCGCGCGGGCGGGCCGCACGCCGGCCGATGGGCCCTGCCCGGAGGGTGCGTCCGGCCGGACGAGGGCCTGGACGGGGCGGCTCGGCGTGAGCTGGCCGAGGAGACCGGTCTGGAGGCCGCCCCCGCCGGGCACGCGCCGGTCCACCTCGAACAGCTCGCCAGCTACGGCGAACCCGATCGGGATCCGCGGATGCGCGTGGTCACGGTGGCCTATCTGGCCCTCGCTCCGGACCTGCCGACCCCCACGGCCGGGGGCGACGCCGGGGAGGCGGCGTTCGCCCCGGTCGCCGGGCTGCTCGCGGACCCCGAGCGGCTCGCCTTCGACCACGGCCGGATCCTCGCCGACGGGGTCGAACGGGCCCGCGCCAAGCTCGAGTACACGACGCTGGGCAGCGCCTTCTGTCCACCGGAGTTCACCGTGGCTCAGCTGCGCCGGGTCTACGACATCGTCTGGGGCACCGACCTCGATCCCCGCAACTTCCATCGCAAGGCCACCGGGACGCCGGGGTTCCTGGAGCCGGCAGGGTCGGCGCCGTCCGGTGCCGTGGGCCGCCCGGCCCAGCTCTTCCGGGCCGGTCCGGCCCAGGTGCTGTACCCGCCCATCCTGCGACCGCGGTCCTGACCGCGCGGGTCGCCGGCCGGGGCGGCCAATCGATTTCGTCCCGCCGCAAGCCCCCGTGTACCCTGGGCAACCGCTGCCCGGTTCGCCGGGCGGTGGTGGTGAGCGGTACGCCCCAGTAGCTCAGTCGGCAGAGCGTCTCCATGGTAAGGAGAAGGTCTAGGGTTCGATTCCCTACTGGGGCTCTCCGGTCCGCGCCGGTCCCGGCCGGTTCAGACCGGTTCCAGGCGGAGTAGCTCAGACGGTAGAGCAAGCGGCTCATAATCGCTGTGTCGTGGGTTCAAGTCCCGCCTCCGCTACCGAGAACAGTCAGCCAGCCCGATCGAGAGAAGGCAGCACACCGTGGCCAGCAAGACGCAGGACGTCCGCCCCAAGATCACAATGGCATGCACGGAGTGCAAGGAGCGGAACTACATCACCCGCAAGAACCGCCGCAACAATCCCGATCGCATGGATCTGGCCAAGTACTGCCCGCGCTGCGGCAAGCACACCGCGCACCGCGAGACCCGCTGACTCCGCACCACCGCGTCATCGACGGCCGCCCCTGAACGGGGGCGGCCGTCGGCCGTCTGCCCAGGGCCCTGGCACCGCGCACCCTCCCAGTGAGAGGGTCCACCAGGAGGCCGAGCGAGGAGGGGTCATGGGACGGCTCGATGATCGCGTGGCGATCGTGACCGGGGCCGGCCGGGGCATCGGCCGGGCGACGGCGCTACGGCTCGCGGCGGACGGCGCGGCGGTGGCGGTCAACGACATCGACGGACACGTCGCCGAGGAGACCGTGCAGGAGATCCGCGACGGCGGGCACCGGGCGATCGCGGTGGTCGGCAACTGCGCGGCCCGGGCGGACGCCGATCGGCTGGTCGCCGCGTGCGTCGCGGAGTTCGGCAAGCTCGACATCCTGGTCAACAACGCGGGCACCACCCGGGACAAGATCTTCCACCAGATGGACGAGGAGACCCTCGACGCGGTGATCGACGCCAACCTGCGTACCACCTTCAACGCCACCCAGGCCGCGATCCCGCATCTCCGTCACGTGGCCAAGGCCGAGATCGAGCAGTTCGGAGCCCCGGCCTACAACCGGAAGATCGTCAACACCTCCTCGGTGGTCGCCTTCACCGGCAACCCCGGGCAGTGGAACTACACCGCAGCCAAGGGCGCCCTGCTGTCGGTGACCAAGACCCTGGCCCGCGAGCTCGGCCCGTTCCGGATCAACGTCAACGCCGTGGCACCAGGCTTCATCCAGACCCGGCTGACCGCGGCCCACGGCTCCGCCGAGCATGCCGAGAGCGGACTGGGCATCCCGGAGAGCTCCCGCGCCGCCGCTCTCTCCCTGGTCGCCCTGGGCCGGCTCGGCGAGCCCGAGGACGTCGCCAACGTGACCGCGTTCCTGGTCTCCTCCGACGCCGACTACATCACCGGCGTGACCATCCCGGTCACCGGCGGCCAGCTCGGCGGCATGGGGTGAGCGGGCTCGACACCTCGTTCAAGGGCAGGGCCTACCCGCCGTCCCCGGTCTACGAGGTCGGTCGGGAGAAGATCGCCGAGTTCGCCGCGGCGATCGGCAGCGACGACCCGGCGCACTACGACCCCCAGGCCGCCCGCGCGCTGGGACACCCCGATGTGGTCGCCCCGCCGACCTTCGCCGTGATCGTGGCCCAGCGGTGCGAGGCGCAGTACGTGGCCGATCCGGCCTCGGGCATCGACTACGCCCGGGTCGTGCACGGTGACGAGAGGTTCCGCCACCACCGCCCGATCGTGGCCGGCGACCGCCTGATCGCCACCCTGCACGTGGACCTGGTGCGGATCGCCGGCGGGCACGGCATGGCCACGACCCGGGTCGAGATCGCCGACGAGGACGGGCAGCCGGTGAGCACGGTGACCTCGATGCTCGTCGTCCGCGGAGGGGAGTGACATGGCGCCGGCGGAACGCCCCACCTTCGACGCCGTCCAGGTCGGCGACGAGGTGCCCGAACGCACCTTCGCGCTGCGCCGGGCCGACCTGGTCCGCTACGCCGGGGCCAGCGGTGACTTCAACCCGATCCACTGGAACGCCCGGGTCGCCACCTCGGTCGGCCTGCCGGACGTGATCGCCCACGGCATGCTGACCATGGCCACCGCGGCCCGGCTGGTCACCGACTGGTGCGGGGACCCTGGTGCCGTGGTCGAGTACGGCACCCGGTTCACCAACCCGGTGCCCGTCCCGGACGACGGATCGGGCGCGCGGGTCCAGGTCGCCGGCACGGTGACTGCCAAGGACGAGGCGACGCGCACCGTGCGGGTCGACCTCTCCGCCACCCGCGGTGGCGAGCGGGTGCTCGGCCGGGCCCAGGTCGTCGTCCGGCTGCCGTGACCCTTCCCGGGCCACGGTCGGTGCCGATCGCCGGGGCACGGACCTCGGTCAGCTGGGTGTTCGCGGCCAGCGGGTACCTGATGGCCAACTGGCTGGCCCGGCTGCCCGCCGTCCGCGACGCCCTCGACGTCACGGCCGGCCGTCTGGGCACGATCCTGCTGGCCCTGTCGGCCGGATCGGTGCTCGCCCTGCCGCTGTCCGGTCCGGTCGTGCACCGGCTGCGCCCGGCCCGCACCGTGTTCGTCTGCGCCGGGCTGAGCACCGCCTCGATGGTGGCCGTCGGCGTGGCCGGAAGCGGCCGGCTCGGGGGGATCGCCCTGCTGGCGCCGGCCCTGTTCGGCTACGGCGTCGGGGTGGGCATGTGGGACGTCGCGATGAACGTCGAGGGCGCCGAGGTCGAGCGGGGGATCGAACGGGCGATCATGCCGTGGTTCCACGCCGCCTTCAGCCTGGGCACGGTCGCCGGGGCACTGACCGGTGCGGCGGCTGCGGCCGCCGGGGTCCCCGTGGCGCTGCACCTGGCGGCGGTCTCTCTGGCCGTCTTCGCCGTCATCGCGAGCTCGGTACGGCACTTCCTGCCCGTCAGCGAGCACGCCCAGCACACCCCCGATCGCCCGGACGGCGCCAGGTCGGCCGGTTCCGGCGCACTGGCCGCGTGGCGTGAACCGCGCACCCTGATGGTGGGCCTGCTGGCGCTGGGCATGGCCATGGCCGAGGGCTCGGCCAACGACTGGCTGGCGCTCGGTCTGGTGGACGGGTACGGCATGACCCATGCCGTCGGTGCGATCGGGCTCGGGGTGTTCCTGACCGCGATGACCGGGTGCCGGTTGGCCGGCCCGATGCTGCTGGCCCGGTTCGGGCGGGTGCGGGTTCTGCGGGGCGGGGCCGTGCTGGTGCTCGCCGGGGTGCTGCTCTATGTCGGCGCCGCCCGCCTGGTCGATCCCCGGGCCGGGTCGATCGGCGCGAACGCCCTCCCGCTGACCCTGGCCGCCATCGCGGCGATCGCCTGGGGCGTCGGGGCCGCCCTGGGGTTCCCGGTGGCGATGAGCGCGGCGGCCGACGACCCGGCGCGCTCGGCGGCCCGGGTCAGCGTGGTGTCCTCGATCGGGTACGTCGCCTTCCTGGCCGGTCCGCCGCTGCTGGGGATGCTGGCCGACCGGGTCGGCATCGTTCGGGCGATGCTCGGTGTGAGCGCCGCCGTGCTGTTGAGCCTGCTGTGTGCAGGTGCTGCGCGCGCCACCGAGGCCGGGCGACCTGCGCCGGGCTAGGTTGGGCCAATGACCGTTCGGTTGGCCGATCTGACCACTTTGCGCGTGGGCGGGCGTGCTGAGCGGTACGTGGCCGCGGAGTCCACCGACGCGGTGATCGATGCGGTGAGTGCGGCCGATGCCGCGGGTCAGGACGTCCTCGTGATCGGCGGCGGCTCCAACCTGCTGGTGGGCGACGCCGACGTCGACGCAACGGTCGTGCACATCCGCACGCGGGGGGTCGAGCTGCTGGCCGGCGAGCCGTGTTCCGGTGCGACCGTGCGGGTTGCCGCCGGCGAGCCCTGGGACGGGCTGGTCGCAACGGCGGTCGCTCGGGGCTGGTCGGGGATCGAGGCGCTGTCGGGCATCCCGGGCTCGACCGGTGCCACGCCGGTGCAGAACGTCGGTGCCTACGGCCAGGAGGTGGCCGACACGATCGCCTCGGTGCGTACCTGGGACCGCCAGCAGAACCGGGTGTGCACCTTGGCCGCGGCCGACTGCGACTTCGCCTACCGGCATTCGCGGCTGAAGGACGAGCGGTTCCGCGGTGGGCCGCGCTACGTCGTCCTCGAGGTCACCTTCCAACTGCGGTTGTCCGCGCTGTCCGCCCCGGTGCGCTACGCCGAGCTGGCCCGCCGCCTGGGGGTCGGGGTGGGGGAGCGGGTCGAGCTGGCCCAGGTGCGTCAGGCGGTTCTGGCGCTGCGCACCGGCAAGGGCATGGTGCTGGACGGCGCCGACCACGACACCTGGAGCGCCGGCAGCTTCTTCACCAATCCGATCCTCGACCCGATCGCGGTGCGGCGACTGCCGGAGGACGCGCCGCGCTGGTCGGCCGAGGGCGGGCGGTTCAAGGTGAGTGCGGCCTGGCTGATCGAGCACGCGGGGTTCGGCAAGGGCTTCGGACTGCCCGGGCCGGTGTCGTTGTCCACCAAACACACGCTCGCCCTGACCAACCGCGGCTCGGCGAGGGCGGCGGACCTGGTCAGCCTGGCGCGCACGGTGCGCGACGGCGTCCGCGCCGCCTTCGGTGTGGAGCTGGCCCCCGAACCGGTCCTCGTCGGCTGCACCCTCTGAACCCCGCCCTGGGCCTACGGCGCTTGCGGGGCGAGCCAGTCGTCGACCCCGGCGAGCAGCCGTTTGGTCACGTCGTGCGGTGCGCGTGCGGCCTCGATCGAGGAGCGCGCGAGGTGGGCCAGCTCGGGGTCGCCGAAGCGGTGGACCTGGCGCGCCACCTGGTACTGATCGGCCAACCGGGGTCCGAACAGCAGCGGGTCGTCGGCGCCGAGGGCGATCCGGGCGCCGGCGTCCATCAACCGGCGCAGCGGAACGGCGTCCGCGGTGGGGTAGACGCCGAGCGCGACGTTGCTGGCCGGGCACACCTCCAGCGCCACGCCGTCCTGGATCAGCCGGTTCAGCAGGTCCGGATCCTCGCCCGAGCGGACGCCGTGGCCGAGCCGGGTGGGGGAGAGGGCGTCGAGGGTCTGCCGCACGTGGTCGGGGCCGAGCAGTTCTCCGCTGTGCGGAACGCTGGCCAGCCCGGCGCGGGCGGCGATCCGGAAGGCCGCGGTGAACTCACCGGTCTCGCCGCGGCGCTCGTCGTTGCTCAGGCCGAACCCGACCACCTCCCCGGGGCCCTCGCCGGCGTAGCGGGCGGCGAGGCGGGCCAGGGTCCGGGCATCGAGCGGGTGCCGGATCCGGCTGGCCGCCACCACGATCGCGACCTGGCAGGACGTCGTCCGGCTGGCCTCGCGGGCGGCGTCCAGCACGATCTCGAGCGCCGGGGTGAGGCCTCCGACGAAGGGGGCGTACGAGGTGGGGTCGACCTGCAGCTCGAGCCAGCCGGAGCCTTCGGCGGCGTCGTCCTGCGCGGCCTCGATCACGATCCGGCGCATGTCGGCCTCGTCCCGCACGCAGGCACGGGCGGCGTCGTAGAGGCGCTGGAAGCGGAACCAGCCGCGTTCGTCGGGGGTCAGCCGCAGCAGGTGGTGCTCGCGCAGGGACTCGGGCAGACGGATCCGGTGCTTGTCCGCGAGGTCGCGCAGGGTCTGCGGGCGCATGCTGCCGGTGAAGTGCAGGTGCAGGTGCGCCTTGGGCAGGGCCTCGATCGGGCGGTGTCGCGTGGCGTCCCCCTCCATGGCCAGAGTCTGCCACTGCGTGGCGCGACCACCCGACCACGCGCTCCCCGCTCCTGATCGTGATCAGTGACAACGAGGGGGCACTTTCGACCCGTTGTCTGGGTCGAAAGCGCCCCCTCGCCCCGATCACCCGGCGGTGACTCGGCGGTGACCGATCTGGTCTCGGATCAGAAGTCGACCCCGACCAGGACGGCGAGGATCAGCAGGCACAGGAGCATCAGGACCGCCTGCAGGATCTCGCGGTCGGTGATCTTGTCAGAGGTGGTCTGGTCATTGGTGATCGTGTCGTCACGGAACTGCGGTGGCGGAAGGGCCGTGAAGACCATGGGACGGCTTCTGCGGTAGAGGACGTCGCTGTAGGTGCGGAAGACGGATCCGAGAACGAGCAACAGGAACATGACGAACAAGGTGCTGGCGGCGGCGACGATGACCGGCACCAGGAAGTCGTTCAGGCGAGCAGGCCGGACGGCGAACAGAAGACCCAGCGCCATCCGTTGCGGAGGGTGGCCGTCGTCGGGCGGCCTGTTCAGGGGGAAGTGGCTGGGGATCCGTAGAACTCCCCACGTCACAGGAGTAACATCACGCATTGTGATTCCCTCGTCTCTCCGGCGATCGAACTCACCAGCTGGGTCGGTGTTGGCGCACCGGCCCAGTGCCGTCTGTGGGCGTGCCAGAGCGGCACTGAGCGAAGTCAGCGTGTGAGTCACGGCTTCTTGCAATGATCCGTAAGTCCGGACCGGTGAGGCTGGAGCGGCGTCATTGCCGTCTCCGCCGAGCGGGGTGATGGAGGGAGTCACCCGGGTTCCTGCAGGCGAATCACGGTGCGCCGCAGGCAGATCGAGGATCGGTAGCCCTGCATCGCCCCCTCTCTCGACGGAAGATCTTCCGGTGACCGGGCGTCAGAGCTGCGACGCTGTCCGGTCGGTCGGAGGTCACTCTGTCGTGTTGTCCCTTTACACCGATATGGTCCCCCATGCAAGAACTGACTGACAAGTGCAATCGACTGGCAATTGCCAGCGTCTTCACCCACCCTTGGGGTAGGCCGACCCCGGAGGTCCTCAGGTGACCGAGACCAGCCCCACCGCGCAGCGCCGTGAGGTCGGCACCCTCCTCCGCGCCCACCGCGAGCGCGTGGGGTTGACGGCGGCCGAAGTAGCAGCCCGAGTCGGGGTCTCGGCCGCCAAACTCAGTCGCCTCGAGCGAGGTTTGCGTGGACTGCAAATCAGTGACGTGCGTTCGCTCTGCACCCTCTACAGGTTGTCCGATGCGGAGACCCGCGACCTTGTAGCGGCTACACGCGCCAGTCGCGAACCAGGGTGGTGGTCCAGTTTCAATGACCTCGGGGTGGATATCCCCATGCTGTTTGGATTGGAAAGTGTCGCCAACAAGGTCGAGGAGTTTGGTGCTCTGCTGGTGCCTGGGCTCCTCCAGACGGCGGAATACGCGGCGGCCATGATGTCGAGACTCCATCAGGAGGGCGGATTCGCCAAGTCGGTCATCGATGAGCGCGTGGAAGCACGGATGAAGCGATCGTCACTATTGTTGCCGAAGATGGAGAAGCGGTTCCACTTCATCATCGACGAAGCCGCTCTTCGCCGTTGCGTCGGATCAGCGGAGGTCATGGACCGCCAGGTGCGTGCAATCGCCGACTGTGGTGCGGCGGACAACGTTGAAATCCAAGTGATTCCGTTCACCACTGGAGCACACCCGGGTGTCGACGGGTCATTCGCCGTTCGAGTCTTCGATGAGGGTGTCCAGCGAAATGCTGTCTTCGTCGAAGGACTCGCTGGTTCGCTGCTTATCGATCAAGGGGCACAGGTCGCCGCCTACCGCAGGGCGTTCGAGGAGCTAAGCGAGTTGGCCCTGGAAGAGAAAGCATCGCTCAGGATGTTGCGGCTTATTGCCGGCGACTGGCGAAAGGTGATCTAGCTCGCGAAAGGGATTCAGCAGACGTCGAACTCGCCAGCTTTGACACCAGAAACGAAGTCGCGCCATTCAGCGGTGCTATAGGTCAATACGGGCCCCGATGAGTTCTTGGAATCCCTCACCCGCACAACGTCGGCATGCTGTGCGACCTCTACGCATTGTGCAGAACTGCAGAATGAGGATGTCCGCCACGAGTCCTGCGCAAGATCGGTCGTCGTGGGGCCTTGCCCGGCCTTCGAGAGTGTCGGGTCTAGGCCAAAGGACATCGGTAACTCCGCGGGGGTGTGCGAGAGGTGAAGAGCTTCGGCCCGGCGCGCAGTTGTCGGAGCCTCGCCCATGATCGGAATTATCGCTACGTATGCCTGTTGACCACTCTGTGTCGGCCCTCGCATGCCGTCTCTTTAGTTGTTGGGCAGCTTCTTCGTGCCCATGAGTCATGTCAAGAATACGGAGATTCGGTACATAAGTGGCGAGAGGAACGCCGGGCAGCCGTTCCCCAGACGGCACTGCCCGGCGCCCCGACCGAGGATGCTCAGAACTTCACGCCCATGAGCATCGAGACGCCCACCAGCAGGGCGAGCAGGAAGAACGGGATGACCGCGTTGTTCAGGTCGTTGCTGCGCCGCTCCTGGGTCAGCACGATCCGCGGCCGCACGCGCCGCGCGGCGGCGTCCGCGTAGGCAGCGATCACCAGACCGACGGCCAGCGTGAGGAAGACCAGCAGGATCGAGCCCACCACCTGGGGAACAGCCTCCGACAGGGCGCTGCGCCGCATGACGGCGCCGGCGGTCGTGGCCATGAAATGGGTCATCGTGTCCTCCCCTGTGTCGGCACCCCGCCTGCGGCGGGACGCCTGTACGAGCACGGACGACCCTCGGATCAGGGTGCGGCGAGAAGGCCACTTCCCTCAGCCGTCGAGTCGTCGATACCGCTGGGGCGGCTGTCTCGGGCGAGCCCGGAGCACTGGAGCTGAACTTCAGTGTAGATCAGTTGGTATGTCTGAATCTCAGTAAACAGGCTGTTGTCAGGTCGCGCAAGACCCTTGTCGCCGTGACGGGAACCAGCTGGGCGACGAGCACGTTCGCGTCGTTCGCGCACACTCCGACGCGCGCTCAGGAGCCAAAGCGATGCCAGGGGCGGCGCGAGTGGAGTATGGTTCCCGGATCAGTTTGTTCAGCCTCCATCAGCCGAAGTTCGTGAACCTTCGCAGGGAGAGCACCAGGTCCACATGGTCGAGTCGATCACGGCGCGGACCAAGCTGGCAGCGACGGCGCGAGGCCGGCTCGCTGAGCGGCTGCGGTCGTTGCGTGCCCAGGCCTGGCCTGGCCGACCCGTCACCCAACGTCAGCTCGCCCAGGCCCTGCAGGCGAGCGCGCCCCTGGTCTCCTCGTGGGAGAACCCCACCGGAGACGCTGTCCCGCCCGAGGAGCGCCTTCACGCCTATGCCCTCTTCTTCGCCACAGAGCGTTCCATCGACGGCGAGCCCGCAACCCTGCTCGACCCGGGCGAACTCACCCCAGCCGAGGAGCAGCGGCGCGAGGCGCTGCTCGACGAGCTGATCGCCCTGCGCAACGAGACCTTCACCGCGCAGCGCCTGACCGACCGCGCGCGGTCGGTCTGGCACTTCCCGGACGGCCAGCCGATCCGCATCATCAGTTCGATCCTGCCGCTGCACGAGATCAACTCGCAGTACACCAGCCCATGGCACCCCAACCACATCGCCTCCTTGCGGCACGCCGACATGGACGCCCTGGTCGAGGCCTTCGGCCAGATCCGTGCCGAGAACCCCGACAGCGATGTGGCGTTCCTGCGCGGGGACGACGTCACCGCGGAGACCCTCGCCTCCCACGTGGTGATCCTCGGCGGCGGCGACACGGTCTGGGTGGACGACCCTCGCGGCGCCCGCCCCCGCTCGGAGGCACTGGCGTACTACCGTCGCCGGCTCGACCTGCCCGTGTTCGCCCACTCCCGGGAGAGCGGCGACCCGGAGTACGACCGCGAGTACGTGGTCACTTTCAACGACGCCGGTGAGCCGGACTACTACGGGGCCAACCGCGAGGAATTCCCTCCGCGCTTCCTGGTGGACAGCCTCACCGGTGAGCCGCGGCTGAGTGGCGACGGGCACCCGGTGCTCGAGTACGACGTGGCGCTGATCGCTCGCCAGCCCAACGAGATGAATCTGACCACCACGGTGACCATCTGTTCGGGCATCTTCAGCCGCGGCACCTACGGGGCCGTGCGCGCCTTCACCGACCCGCAGCTGCGGGTGCAGAACGAGGAACTGCTCGCCACCCTGGTCGACCCGGACCGGTTCTGGCTGCTCGCCTACGTGCCCGTCTTCCAGGGCCGCGACGGCCTGGAGACCCTCACCCCCGACCTGACCCGCCCGATGCACATCCTGCGCCACAGCCCCCGTCCGCCCACCTGACGGCCCCCGGCACCGGGGGGTTGCCGACGACGTCCTGATTCGCCGAGGAGGGTTCGGCCCCATGGCCAGACCCGCGACGCACCGTGACGGCCATCGCAGCCTGATCCGCCGCGTGGACACGACCGGCGGGCACGGCGCCCCGCAGCTCGACGCGGTGATCGTGCCGGCGGCCCGCGAGGCCGCGGGGCTGGTCAACGCGGCCGACGTCGCC
>JBAPWU010000378.1:0-12759 GCA_049283855.1 Kineosporiaceae bacterium | reverse complement strand
CCGCACGCCCACCCGAACGGGCGCGGGCCGGCCGGGGGGAGCCGCTGACGCAGGGCCGATCCGCCACGCCGCGCGACCACCCGTTGAGGCGCTTCAGCTCGGTGCACCCCCGGTTCAAGTGGGCGGTCCGGTTCTGCCGAGACACCACTCAGCCACCCGTCACGGAGGACCAGCGTGCGCCCACTCCGCAGCACCCTTGCCGTCGTCGCCATCGCCGTCACCGGCCTGGCGATGGTCCAGCCCGGTGCCGCCCAGGCTGTGACGAACGCGACGGCGACGACGCTGACCGGCACCGTGGACGTGGTGGTGGTGGACAGCCATCGGGGCGAGCAGGGGGCGGTGAACGGACGGCTGATCCAGATCGGCGAGCCGCACCCGAGCCTGGTCACCACCACCATGATCTCCGCGGGCGGGCGGACCATGGCCGTTCCCCCTGCGCTCGCTGCCGGACTGCGGTCCGGCCAGCGCGTCGAGGTGACGGTGCGCTCGACCCCCTCGGTGACCCGCCGAGCCCTGAGCACCGCTCCCGCGGCGGGGCCGTTCGATCGGCAGGTGATCGCCGTCCGCCCGGCCCGGCAGCTGATCACGGTGCAGTCCGGGCTGCACCCGGCCGCCGGGCACCACACACTCACCGTGTTGCCCGTCTACTGGACCACGACCGACGGCCAGACGGTCGCCTCGCTGACGGACCTGGCCAACCGCACCGCCGGCTACTGGGCCGCGCAATCGGGCGGCGCGATCGAGATCACGCCGGTGGTCAAGGGCTGGCAGAAGATCGCCGACCCGGGCACCTGCGATGCCGGCGCCCTGTTCGACCGCGCCCTGGCCGCGCACGCCCGGGCCAACCCGACCGCGCTGACCGACCATGTGCTCGTGTACTTCCCCAACCGACCCGATTGCGGCGGGTGGGCGGGGCTCGGCTCGGTCTCCGGGTCGCGGATCTGGGTCAACGGCTACGCCCTGCTCGACGTCGCCGCGCATGAGTTCGGTCACAACCTCGGGCTCGGGCACGCCAACAAGGCCACCTGCACGTCCGGCCCGCGCCGCGTGGCCCTGTCCTCCACCTGCACCGTGGAGCAGTACCAGGACTCCTCCGACGTGATGGGCTACGCGACCTGGTCGGCCACCGGCACCCTGAACACCGCCCTGGCCGATCAGCTCGGCCTGGCCAGGACCGTCACCGCCGACGCGGCCTCCCCCGCCGTGGTCGACCTGGCACCGCTCACCGATGTCTCGGCGGTTCGCGCGGTGAAGGTGGACGTCGGCACCGGATGGGTCTACGTCGACTACCGGCCCGCCGTGGCCCCGGACCTGCGCCGGCCCGAATGGGCGGGGGTGCAGGTGCACTACCTGCCCGCCGGCGGCTACCCGCAGTCCCAGTTGCTCGACCTGCAGCCGTGGCAGGCCAGCGCCTTCCAGAACACGTCGATGCCCCCCTACTCGGTCTGGCGGGTCCCGGGCAGCCCGGTGGCGATCTCGGTCGGTCAGGTCGGCTCGACCGCCCGGGTGCGCGTGTCCTCCACCGCCGCCGACACCCTCGCGCCGACGGCGCCGGCCGTCAGCGCCACCCGGACCGGGACCACCACCGTCAACGCCACGTGGACCGCCTCGTCCGATGCCGGATCCGGTCTGGCCGGGTACCGGGTCTGGGTGGACGGCGCTCTGCTCGCGCACGCGGCGCCGTCCGCCACCGCAGCCCCCCTGACCGTTCCCGGCACCGCCGCGTCCCTGCGGGTCGAGGCGGTCGACGCGGCCGGGAACGCCACCAGCAGCGGCGCGGTCGCGCTGTCGCGCGGCCTGGAACCCGGTTCGGGCCCGGGTTCTGGCGGAGTGGACACCACCCCGCCCTCGGCGCCCGTGGTCACCGCCCCAGCCAACGGATCGGCCAGTTCCCGCACCACCCTGGCCTGGACCTGGTCGGAGGCGACGGACACCGAGTCCACGGTGACCGCCTACCGCCTGTACGCGAACGGAGCCGCGCTGAGCACCGTGCTTCCGGCCGGCGTCCGATCGGTGCAGGTGCAGGTGCCGGCCGGTCGGACCACCCGGCTCGGCGTCGCCGCCGTCAACGCCGCCGGCCTGGTCGGCCCGCAGGCCGAGACCTCGGTCACGGTGGACACCGTCGCCCCCGCCGCACCCCGCGCCCTGCGGCTGACCCCGGGCACCGGCGTCCTCACCTGGACGGCGCCGTCCGACAGGGGCACCCCGCTCCAGTACGAGGTCAGCCTGGACGGCGCGGCGCCGTCCCTGACCTCGCTGACCACCTCCCCGATGACGGCCGCGAACGGCCGGCGGGTCTGGAGCGTGCGGGCGGTGGACGCCGCGGGGAACGCCTCGGCCGCGGCGGGCGCCACCACCATGGTCGATGTCAGCCCCCCCAGCAGCCCGGTGCCCCTGGCCATGACCCTGCCCGGGGCCTCGGCCGGAGCCAGCCCGCGGCGCACGGTCACCCTGGCCTGGGAGCCGTCCACCGACAGCGACTCGTGGATCGCCGGCTACCGGGTACAGGTCCAGGGCCAGAGCACGGTGCGCGCACTGGGTCCGTCGACCCTGCGGGTCACCCTCACCCTGCCCGAGGGGGGATCCACCGTGCTGATCAGCGCCGTCAACGGTGGCGGGACGTCGAGTGCCCCCGCCCCGGCCAGGGTGCTGGTGGATACCTCTCCGCCGAGCACCCCGGTGATCCACGCCCCGGGCCCGGCGATCGCCGGGCGCCCGATGGTGGTGTCGTGGGCCCCCGGTGCCGATGCCCAGTCGGGGGTGAGCCGCCACGAGATCACGGTCGGCGGACGACTGATCGCCGCCGTCCCGGGCGAGGCGACCTCGGTGACGCTGCCGGCCGGCACGCTGGTGGCCGGGACCGCGCGGATCGGCGTCACGGCCGTCAACGGGGCCTCGGTGAGGAGCCGGACGGCGAGCGTCGCCCTCCCGGTGCGCAGCACCGCGACCGCCACAGCGTCGACCCTGCGCACCGTGAAGAAGGCCATGTCGATCGCCGCGCGCTGACCGGTAGGTGATGGTGCGCCGAACGGTCTCCTCGCAGGTCAGATTGCTGCGCCTGGGACCTTCGGTCCTGGAGTCGGACACATCGGACACCTAGCGTCGTCGTGTGACGTGATCGTCTCGGCGCGCGGAGGTGAACGTGGTTGACGGCCCTTCGCGGACCCCTCCACTCCTGGATGCCCGGGTCCTGCAGATGGAACCCCTCACCCAGTGGTGGCGCTACGAGGACGTCGTCTGCGTGGCCCTGCGATCGGTGAGTCGCACCCCGGTGGTCACCGTCGGAGGCGCGCTCGACCGACGAGCCTCCCAACCGTGTCGGCGCGCCCTGGAGGCGGCGCTGCGAGCCCGCCCCCGCTGCGTTCTGGTCGACCTGGCGGCCGTGACCAGCGGCGACGACTTCGGGGTGGGTCTGCTCGAGGCGATGCGCCGGGCGGCGGCCTGGCACGGCTCCCGGCTCTGGCTCGCCGCCGTCCCCGAACCGGTGCGGTCACGGCTCGAACGCTCCGGCATGATCGAGGAGTTCCCGACCTCGCGCAACGCCGCCCGAGCCATCGAGGAGATCCGCCGGTTGCCGATCCGGCCGGTCGAACCACGGCACCGTCCCGCGGTTCCCAACTCCATCGACTCCAGGACGGCCTGAGTGACGGTCACCGTCTTCATCCTCGACGACCACGAGCTGGTGCGCCGCGGGCTGCGGGAGATCCTCACCGAGGCCGGGGGGATCGAGATCGTCGGAGAGTCGGGGCTGGCCAAGGAGGCGGCCCGCCGGATCCCGGCGCTGCGCCCGGACGTCGCACTGCTCGATGCGCGCCTGCCCGACGGATCGGGGATCGAGGTGTGCCGTGAGATCCGCAGCCGGGACGCCTCGATCAAGGCGATCATCCTGACCAGCTACGACGACCACGAGGCACTCACCGCCTCGGTCCTGGCCGGTGCCTCGGGGTACATCCTCAAGCAGATCCACGGGCCCGACCTGGCCGACGCCGTCCGCCGGGTGGCTGCCGGCGAGTCGCTGTTGGACCGGGACGCCGTGGCCGCGCTGGCCGTGCCCCCCACGACCACCTCGAACGGCCGCGCCGACGGTCCGATCACGGACCTGACCCCTCAGGAGGAGAGGGTCCTCGACCTGATCGTCGAGGGTCTGACCAACCGACAGATCGGTCAGCGGCTGAACATCGCCGAGAAGACGGTCAAGAACCACGTGACCAGTCTGATGGCCAAGCTGCACGTCGAACGGCGCACCCAGGCGGCGGTGTACGGCGCTCGGGTGCGAGGGTTCGGCCGTCGCTGGTCATGACCGCCAAGGTGATCGAGGCCTGCTTCCGCACCGCCTTCGACCACGCGCCGGTCGGGATGGCGATCGTGACCCGGCGCTCCCACCGGATCGTCAGCGCCAATCAGGCCCTGGGCGACCTGCTCGGCGTCGAGCCGCAGGACCTCGTCGGTCACCAGCTGAACGACTTCCGGGAGAGGCGCACCGGCGAGGTGCCGTTGCCGGCCGATCCGGCCACCGGGCAGATCCCGACCTTCTCGGGGGAACGGGCCTGCCGTCGCCAGGACGGCACCACGGTGTGGCTCGAGGTGCACAGCTCGGTGCTGCCCGAGAACGCCGAGGGCAGGTCGCTGTGCCTGGTCCACGTGGTCGACATCAGCCGGCGCCGCGCGGCCGAGGCGGACCGGGACCGGCGCCAGGCCTGGGCGAGTGCACTCGGGGAGATCCGGCTCGCGGTCCTGCTCGGATCGGCGCCGGCGGAGTCGCTGTCGCTGGTCTGCCGCCGTGCCCGGATCCTGCTCGCTGCCAGCGATGCCGTCGTGATCACGCCCACCCGTGACGGCGACGGCGCCACGGTGGAGGCGGCCGACGGGCATGACGCCCAGGCGCTGGTGGACGCCTCGTTCCCGCTGCCCGGCACGCTCGCGGCCGAGGTGCTGTCGGCGGGGCGGGCGGTGGTGACCGGGCCGGACGGGGAGCCACACGCCGTGATAGACGGTCGGCTCCCGGTACGGCGCCGAGCGGCCGTCCTGGCCCTGCCGCTACGCACCCCCGATGTAGTGATCGGGGTGCTCTGCCTGGTGCGCCCGGCCGGAGAGCCGTTCAGCCGCTCCGACATCGACGTCGCGCGCAGCTTCGCCGATCAGGCCGCTGCCGCGCTGCACATCGGGGAACTGCGCGCCGACCGGGAGCGGCTGCGGGTGCTCGAGGACCGCGAGCGGATCGCCCGTGACCTGCACGACAGCGTGATCCAGGATCTGTTCGCGGCCGGGATGGCCCTGGACGCCGTGCAGCCCCTGATCGGCTCGCAGCTGGCGGCGGAGCGGGTGGCGACGACGATCGACCAGCTGGACGCGACGATCAAGCAGATCCGGTCGACCATCTTCGAGCTGGAGACCTCGGACCCGGGCGAACGCGGCACCGACCTGCTCCGCCGGGTGGTGGATAGCCGCAGCGAACAGTTGGGCTTCTCCCCCACGCTCGAGCTGGACGGTCACCTCGACGAAGCTCCCCCCGCGATGGTCGACCACGTGCTGGCGATCGTCAGCGAGGGGCTGTCGAACATCGCGCGGCATGCAGAGGCCACCACGGCGGGGGTGCGGGTGCGGGCCTCCCAGGAGGGCGCGTTGACCGTGACCGTGTGGGACGACGGCAGCGGCTTCGACCCGGGGCGGGCGCCGCGCGGCAACGGCCTGGCCAACATGCGCCGCCGGGCCGAGCTGCTCTCGGCCTCGCTGCGGATCACCAGCACCCCGGGCACGGGCACCCGACTGCTGCTCGAGACGCCTCCGCTGACCAGAGCCGATCCGCACCTGCACGTGCCTGCCAGCCGCTGAGCCAACGGTCGCCGGCCGGCGGCGGCGCACTCACAGCGCACGCACAGGCCGCGGACATCGCAGGCCAAGGGCGGCAGGGGACTCTCGTGGTGTACCCGGGTCGACCTCGACCCACCGACACCAGGAGACGTGATGGACCGCTACGACCTTCCGCACATCAACGACCCGAGCCGGGCCGCCACGGTGCCCCAGCGTGTCGCTCGGCGCGAGGCCGCCCGCCGCGGCGTCTGGGTGCTCAGCCTCGGCCTGGGTGCGGCGGCGGTGGCCGGAACCGGCGTCTTCGCCTACACGGCGGCGCAGGCGTCGACCAGCAGCCAGGCCGAGTCCGCCGGCACCGCGGTCTCGACCACCCAGTCGACCTCGGACGGGGCCACCACCAGCGACGACACCACCAGTAACGACACGGCCACCGTGCCGGCCACCGTGCAGGCGCCGGCCACCGTGCAGGCGCCGGCCACCGTTCAGGCGCCGGCCACCGTTCAGGCGCCGACCACCACCAGCCAGGCTCCGGTGGCGGCCACCCACACGTCATGACCACCGCGACCGCGCCTCGCACCGAGGCCGGCACGACCTGGCGGGCCCTCGGCGTGAGTGTGGGGCTCGTGGTGACCGACCCGGCGGCGCTCGAACCGGCTCGGCGATTGCTCGTCCGGCGCCTGGAGGAGCTGGACCTCGCCTGCAGCCGGTTCCGCGAGGACTCGGAGATCATGACGGTGGAGCGTGCCGGTGGCCGGCCGGTCGCGATCAGCCCGCTTCTCGCCGAGGCGGTCGAGGTGGCTCTGGACGCTGCGCGGCGCACCGGCGGCGACCTCGACCCGACCATGGGCCGGCGGTTGGCGCAGCTCGGCTACGACCGCACGTTCACGGCCGTGGCCACACGCGGTGACGCCCTGCCGGTCCAGGTGCGGGTCACGGCCCCGGAGCGGGCCACCTGGCGCGACGTCGCCCTGGACCGCGCGACCGGAACGCTGAGCGTGCCGGAGGGAGTGATCCTCGATCTCGGCGCCACGGCCAAGGCCTGGGCCGCCGACACGGCGGCCGCCGCCATGTCCGCCGCACTCGGCTGCGGGGTGCTGGTGAGCCTGGGCGGGGACATCGCCGTCTGCGGCCCGGCGCCGACCGGTGGCTGGCCCATCGCCGTCCAGGACACCGAGACCGCGCACTCCCCCGCGACGGTGGCGATCACCGCCGGCGGCCTGGCCACCTCGGGCACCGCTGCGCGACGCTGGCACCGGGGTTCGGACCTGCTGCACCACGTGCTCGACCCCCGCACCGGGATGCCGGCCCGGACGCCGTGGCGCGCGATCACCGTTGCCGCGCCGTCCGCGCTCGAGGCCAATGTGGCCACCACGACCGCGGTGGTGCGAGGCGGGGCCGGGCTCGACTGGCTGCGCGGTCTCGGCCTGCCGGCTCGCCTGGTGGCCGAGACCGGCGAGGTCACCCTGCTCGGCGGCTGGCCCCGATGAGCGCCATGCTCACCGGGGCCCACCCTCACGCCGGGGGTCTACCCCGGATTCAGCTGCAGCCGGAGGTCGAGCCGCAGCCCTCGCAGACGAAGCACGAGCCGGCGGGGCGCATCTTCGTACCGCAGGTGAAGCAGATCGGCGCGTCCGAGGCCCGGCCCTGCATCTTCTCCAGCAGCTCGGCGCTGGAGTGCACCTGGAGCGGCGCCGTCTTCGCGGTGCCGGTCGCCCTGGGCCCGGCCTTGGCCCCGGCCGACTGGGCCAGGTTCTCCAACTCCTCCTCGACCTCGTCCTCGCTGCTGTCCTCCGCGAGGTAGGACCCGGTCTCCAGGTGCCGGGTTCGCTCGTCGGCGGTGTAGATGCTCAGTGCCGACCGGGTCTCGAAGTTCAGGTAGTCCAGCGCGAGCCGGCGGAACACGTAGTCCATGATCGACTGCGCCATCCGCACGTCCGGGTCGTCGGTCATCCCGGCCGGCTCGAACCGCATGTTGGTGAACTTCTCCACGTAGGTCTCCAGCGGCACACCGTGCTGCAGGGCGATCGAGATCGCCAGCGAGAAGGCGTCCATCATGCCGGCCAGGGTGGAGCCCTGCTTGCCCAGCTTGAGGAAGACCTCGCCCACCCCGCCGTCCGGGTAGGACCCGGCCGTGATGTACCCCTCGGCACCCCCCACGGCGAACGACGTCGTCTGGCTCGGGCGCCGCTTGGGCAGCCGCCGGCGGACCGGGCGGTACTCCGGCCGCGCCGGGGCCTCGGCCACCTCGGCGCCCTCCTTGGTGGCCTTGCCGTCGGACAGCGGCTGACCGACCTTGCAGTTGTCCCGGTAGACCGCCAGCGCCTTCAGGCCGAGCTTCCAGCCCTGGTAGTAGACGTCGGAGATCTCCTCCACCGTGGCCGTCTCGGGCAGGTTGACCGTCTTGCTGATCGCTCCGGACAGGAACGGCTGGCAGGACGCCATCATCCGGACGTGGCCCATCGGCCTGATCGCCCGCTCGCCCATCGCACAGTCGAACACCTCGTAGTGCTCGGGCCGCAGGCCCGGGGCGTCGACCACGTGCCCGTGCTCGGCGATGTACTCGACGATCGCCTCGATGGTCTCCTCGGAGTACCCGAACTTGCGCAGCGCGGCCGGCACGGCCTGGTTGACGATCTGCATGGAGCCGCCGCCGACCAGCTTCTTGAACTTGACCAGTGAGAAGTCGGGCTCGATCCCCGTGGTGTCGCAGTCCATCATGAAGCCGATGGTGTTGTGGCTGACGAAGCCGGCCGCCACGTAGGTGACGTTCGCCGGCACCGAGAGGTCGAAGGTCGGCTGCAGCCCGCTATCCTCGTTGGCCGCCACCGACTCGTAGACATAGCCGAGGGCATGCCCTAGTCGCGCATCCGGAGTCAGCGCGAAGAGCTGCAGCGCGAGATCGCGGCTGACCCCGGCGCCCCGGCTCACGGCCTGACGCACCAGGTCGCGCAGCTCGTGCCCCACGGGAGCGAGGTCGAGCCACACCTGCTCCGGAAGGTGGATCCGGTCTCGGTTGCCTGACTGCGGCGAGGCGTGGCTGGACACCAGCTCGGACTTGCGCCGCCCCAGGAACCCGACCCGGTCGTTGAACTGGATCGCGTGCTTGACGTTGCGCAGGCGCACGACCGTGCTCGTCCCGCCCCACCCGCTGGGGGTGTGCCGCGACGTGCTGGGCAGGCCCAGGGCCAGCAGCAGGGTGCGCACCTCGTCGGCGAAGGACTCCGACGCGGTGGCGACGCTGGGCACTCCCTCGAGGACCGTGCCGTCGGCTTCGAACAGGCCGCGCAGGAACGCTGCGTAGATCTCCGCGTCGTTGGTCTCGCGGATCGCCCAAGGGACGTGCGGGGTCCAGCCCTTGCCGGTGTGCTCGGCGCGAGGCAGCTGCTTGGCGAACCCCGCGGCCGACCACCACCGCGCCAGCCGGACCGAGGACAGGGTGACCTGCTGGTACCCCTGCGCCGCGGCGACCGTGGGCTCCAGGCCGAACAGACCCTTGCTGAGGACCCGGATCCGATCCACCACATCGAGATCGGTATCGGCAACACACAGCCGGATGCCCTTGGCGTGCAGACTGCCGTCGCCCATGAAGTAGCCGACCAACTCTGCAAGCTCGACGTCGACGGCGTCCGGCACGAACAGGGACCGGTCCCCGGCGTGGTAGGCCTGATCGAGCACCGGGAGCGGTACCCGCTGCGGGTGCCCGACCAGCGTGCCGAGCTGGATCGGAACGAGATCACCTTCGGCGATGTCGGCCAGGCGCTTCCAGATCCACTCCCCACTGGCAGGTTCGACCACCTTCACCCGATGTGCCAGGGTCCCCTGAATTCGGTAGCCGCCCTCGGTGACGATCCGCCGGGTGGGCTCCTCGCCGTTGACGAAGAACTGGGTGGCCGTTCGAGCGCCCTCGTCGGTGGAGACCTGGACGCCCAGGTCCTGCCAGCGATCGCCCCAGACGTCGCCGAGCTCCCCGAGCCGGGCCAGGCCCCGATCGGTGGTGACGAGGGTGTCCGCAGTCAGGCATCCCGTGGGCGCGAGAACCGAGGCCTGCGCGTTGCGCCAGCCGTTGCGCTCACCGATCTCGATCCCGCGCTGCCACTCCTTGGTGGCCACCCGGTGCACGTCCCGGTCCAAGGTGGTCACGGTGCGGATCGCGTCATTGGCCGCGGCGTGCTTGCGCATCACCCTCCGGTGCGCCTCGGCGTTGCGGGCGTACCCCTCGTACGGCCCGACCACCCCGGCGACCTCGGCCGAGCGCCGGTAGGCGGCTCCGGTCATCAGCGAGGTGATGGACGCCGCGAGGGCGCGCCCTCCGTCGGAGTCGTAGCCGAGCCCGGAGGCCATCAGCAGCGCCCCCAGGTTCGCGTAACCGATCCCGAGCTGGCGGAACCTGCGGGTGGTGTCCCCTATCGCCTCGGTCGGGAAGTCGGCGAAGCAGATCGAGATGTCCATCGCGGTGATCACCAGCTCGACCGCCTTGACGAAGCGGGTCACGTCGAACGAGCCGTCGTCGGCGAGGAACTTCATCAGGTTCAGCGAGGCCAGGTTGCAGCTGGAGTTGTCCAGATGCATGTACTCCGAGCAGGGGTTGGACGCGGTGATCCGGCCCGACTCCGGCGTCGTGTGCCAGTCGTTGATCGTGTCGTCGTACTGGATCCCCGGGTCGGCGCACTCCCAGGCCGCCTGGGAGATCTTGGCGAACAGCGTCGCGGCGTTGACCGACTGGATCACCTCGCCGGTGCTGCGGGAGCGGAGCCCGAAGGACTCATCCGCCTCGACGGCCCGCATGAACTCGTCACTGACCCGCACCGAGTTGTTGGCGTTCTGGTACTGGACGCTGGTGATGTCCCTGCCGCCCAGGTCCATGTCGAAGCCGGCATCGCGCAACGCACGGATCTTGTTCTCCTCGCGCGCCTTGGTCTCGATGAACTCCTCGATGTCGGGGTGGTCGACGTCGAGGACAACCATCTTCGCCGCGCGCCGGGTGGCCCCCCCGGACTTGATCGTCCCGGCCGAGGCATCGGCTCCGCGCATGAACGACACCGGGCCGGACGCCGTGCCTCCGCTGGAGAGCAGTTCCTTCGAGGAACGGATCCGGGAGAGGTTGAGCCCCGCCCCCGACCCGCCCTTGAAGATGAACCCCTCCTCCTTGTACCAGTTGAGGATCGAGTCCATCGAGTCGTCGACGGCCAGGATGAAGCAGGCCGAGACCTGTTGCGGCGCAGGGGTTCCGACGTTGAACCAGACCGGGGAGTTGAAGCTGAACACCTGGTGCAGCAGCATCCAGGTCAGCTCGTGCTCGAACACCTCGGCGTCGACGTCGGTGGCGAAGTAGCCCTCGTCCTTGCCCGCCTTGGCGTAGGTGAGCACGACCCGGTCGATCAGCTGACGCAGGCTCCACTCGCGCACGTCGGTGCCGAGCGCGCCGCGGAAGTACTTGGTGGTGACGATGGTCGAGGCGTTCAGGCTCCAGGAGTCGGGGAACTCCACCCCCTTCTGCTCGAAGATCGTCTCCCCGGTCCTCCAGTTGGTCTGGACGACGTCACGCCGTTCCCAGGTGACCGCGTCGTACGGGTGGACGCCGGGCGTGGTGAACACCCGGTCGATCGTCAGGCCGACGCGCTGGACTGCCGGGCTGTCGCCCTTGGTCGTGCGACCCCCGGGGCCGGACGCGGTCTCGGTCATAACAGTTGGTTCCCCTCGTCATTCGGGCGTGTGGTGCCCTGGGTGGCTGCGCTACTGAGGTGTCGATGGTGCAGGGGTTGCTACCGGGATGGTTCCCGTCGGCGGCGCCACCTTCCCCAGTAGCGCCGCCGACGAGGTCTAGATCCCGCCGCCGGTCGGACCGTCGGCGGTCGGTGCCGGCCCGACGCCGAGAGCGTCACGTTCGACCCGCAACAGGGAGATGGCGTCCTCGAAGTCCTCGAGGGAGTCGAAGGCCCGGTAGACGCTGGCGAAGCGCAGATAGGCGACCTCGTCGAGCTCCCGCAACGGGCCCAGAATGCTCATGCCGACCTCATGGGCGTCGATCTCGGCGGCACCGGTGGCGCGAATGCCCTCCTCCACCCGCTGCGCGAGCCGCGCCAGGTCGTCCTCCCCGACCGGGCGCCCCTGGCAGGCCTTGCGGACGCCGCTCATGATCTTAGCGCGGCTGAACGGCTCGGTGGCTCCGGATCGCTTGACCACGGTCAGGCTGGCGGTCTCGACGGTGCTGAACCGTCGACCACATCCCGGGCACTGTCGGCGGCGGCGGATGGACGTGCCGTCGTCGGCACTGCGCGAATCGACGACCCGGGAGTCGACGTTGCGGCAGAACGGACAGTTCACGGTCTCGGCACCTCCTCCGCTCGGCCCGCTGACACGGACCACTCAGCGCTACGGCAGGTCAGCTGTTCGCCCGACCTGTGGATGGGGCTGGGGATGACCTGTGCACGACACCCCACGATCTGGGGATCGAGCTGGGGACTAGATGTGGATGGCTCACATCCGTGTAACTACTAGATGTAGGGGTAACGCTAGGCCGCGGACGAACCCTGCGCAAGCCGCGACACGCCGGTGCGCCGCCTCCACCGAAAGACGGATGGTCACCGTGAGTGTTCACACGGGGCCATCAGCGTTCGATTCCCGGCGCATCGCTCACGCTTGGTCGACACCCAGGGGCGGTCGGTCGCGCTCAGTCGACCCGCGGAAGCGCCAGTCGGGTACCGGCGGCGATGTTCGCGTCATGCAACTGGTTGAGCTCGATGATGCGGGCCACCGTGTCCCGCGGGTCGACGCCGGGCTGCAGCGCGCTCGCCACCTGCCACAGCGTCTCGCCCGGGGCGACGACGTGATACGTGACCGCCAGCGGGCGGGCCTGCTCGCCGCCGGCGGCCCCGCCGCCTCCGAGCAGCACCGCCGCCACGACGGCGGCCGCCATCAGCACGAGGAATGACAGGCGCAGCACGGCCC
>JBAPWU010000377.1:0-1530 GCA_049283855.1 Kineosporiaceae bacterium | reverse complement strand
ACCGCTGACAGCAGCGGCAGCACCTCTGCCCGCAGCCGCTGCATGCGGGCCGTCGCGTCCTGGCGGATCACCGTCGCCGCCGTGGCCCTGGCCTCGGCCACCACCTGGGCCGAGACGACCTCCTGGCGCCGGCGCAGCGCCAGCACGTAGTAGGTCACGTACTGGGCCGCGAAGACCGCCGGCCAGATCCCGGAGGTGACCAGGTCGAGCACCGAGAAGGCCCGGAGTGCGGTCGGTCCGGAGTGCATCGAGAGCAGTCCGGCGGTCAGCAGCCCGTGTGCGGCGGCCAGGGACAGGATCTCCGCCGGGGGCCGGTAGGGGCTGAGCACCAGCAGGCTGACCCCGATCGCGGTCGCGGCCCACGTGGCCTGACCGCCGACCCGGTCCGGGTGGAGGTTGGACATCGCCGCCACGTCGAGCACCAGCACGGTTAGCGCGGCGGTGAGGAACGCCGTGCCGGTGAGTTCGCCGCCGTTGCGGCGCGCGGCCAGGATGCACCCCAGCGGTACCGCCAGCGAACAGGCCAGCAGCATCAGGCACACCGGCAGCGACCGGTAGGCGGACCTCGAACCGGTGATCGTGATCAGCGCCGCGAGATGGGACTGCACGGCGATGAACGCCACCGCGCCGTCGAAGGAGCGCGGCAGTGGCCGGCTGTGCCCGGCGGCCCCGAACCGCAGGCTCGCCCCGAACGGAGCCACGGCGGAGAGCTGGCCGAGCACGCCGACGGCCGCCGGGGTGCCGCGGCCCCCCACGGCGACATGCGCCCCTCCGGTGCCGGAGGCCTGGGCGGCGCTGGACGCCGTGGCTGCGCTCATCGCAGACCCACCCGCTCGACCGGCCCGGCAGCAGGCACGGACAGCAGAACGCTGGTGCCGCGCCCCACGCCGGACCAGACCGTGGCCTGACCTCCCACCCGGCGCAGCTGCTCGTGCACCGTGTCGCGCAGCCCGAGCCGGTCCTCGGCGACGGCGGCGGGGTCGAACCCGGCGCCCTCGTCGACCACGATCACCGACGTGGTGTCCCCCTCGGAGACCACGGTCACGTCGGCCGCGAGCACCCCGGCGTGTCGGCGCACGTTCTCCAGGCACTCGCGCAGCGCCTCCCCGACAGCGGCCGCCACCAGGGGGTCGAGCCGCGGCACGGCGTCGTCCAGGTTGGGCAGGTGCACCCGCACGTCGAGCCCGGCCAGACGCGCACCCGTGGCGCCCTGCAGCACCACGTCCTGCACCGAGATCCTCTGCGCGGCGACGTCGTCGGGGTCCAGCGGCGGCAGCCACACGGTGCGCACCCTGGTCGGCGGCTCGAGCCGGCCCTCACGCAGCACCTCGGCATCGCGTGCACAGGCGGCGGCCAGCACCTCGGGGGCGACCCCGGCGCCGCGGTGGGCGAGCATGGTCAGGGTGGCCAGCACCGTGTCGTGCAGTCTGCGCTGGTCCTCGCGCGCGGCGTCCCAGCGCTGCTCGGCCACCCGGACCGCGGTCTCGGCCGCCTCGGTCGCGGCGAGCGCCTGCTCGGTGGCCGCGTAGC
>JBAPWU010000376.1:0-4932 GCA_049283855.1 Kineosporiaceae bacterium | reverse complement strand
GGCCATGGCGCGCGACCGGCACCTGCCCGCCGGGCTGGCCGCCGTGCACCCGCGCTTCGGGGTGCCGCACCGCGCCGAGGTCGCGGTCGGGGTGGTGGTGGCCCTGCTCGCGGGGACGGTCGACCTGCGCGGGGCGATCGGGTTCTCCTCCTTCGGGGTGCTGGCCTACTACGCGATCGCGAACGCGTCGGCCTGGACGCTCGGCGCCGACGAGGGGCGCCCGCCCCGGCTGGTGCCGATCGTGGGCGGTCTGGGGTGCGTCGTGCTGGCCTTCGCGCTGCCGTCGGCCTCGGTGGCGGCGGGCGCCGCGGTGCTGGTCCTCGGCGCCGCGCTCTACCCGCTCAGTCGCGCGCGGACGCGCCGCTGACCTCGGTGAGCAGGGTGATCGGCTCGTGCTCGACCGGGAAGCTCACCGAGCGGGCGATGAAGCAGTAGGCGCCGACCTCGGCGTGGAGCTGCTGCGCCCGCTCCTGCATACCGGCCTCGGCCACGGTCACCACGGGGCGCAGGACCACCCGCTCGAACTGCCCGGCTCCGGTCGCGTCGGTGACCATGGTCCCGATCGGATGGTCGTGGTAGTCGGTGACCACCACGCCCGCCGCACCGGCCAGGTGCAGGTACCAGAGCAGATGGCACTGCGCCAGCGAGGCGACCAGCAGTTCCTCGGGGTTCCAGCGCGCCGGGTCACCCCGGAAGGCCGGGTCGGACGACGCCGCGATGGTCGGCTTGCCCTCGCCGCGCAGTTCGTGGTCGCGGGCGTAGTCGCGGTAGCCGCTGGTGCCGCTCCCCCGGTTCCCGGTCCATTCCACCGACACCTCGTACCGATGCGTGACGCTCACCGCTGCACCGTAGGCCCTCCACGCGGGGTCAGGGGCCGGGTCAATCGCCGTGGCGGCGCAGGTAGCGGCCGAAGTGGGGCACGGTGAAGGCGATCCGGCCACGCTCGCCGCTGTAGACCAACCCCTTCTTGATCAACGCGTCCCGGGCCGGGGAGAGCGACTGCGGCTTGCGGCCGAGAGCCTCGGCGATCGCCGCGGTCGGCGCCGTCGCATCCGGGTCACCCTCGTCCATCACGTCGGCCATCGCCCGCAGGTACTCGCGCTCGGCCGGGGTGGCCCGCTCGAAGCGTGAGCCGAAGAAGCCGACCGCCAGCTCGGCCTCGGCCTCCGGAGCCGCCATGCGCACGTCGTCCGCCGTGATCGGGCTGCGCGGGGCGACGTCCCAGGCCACCTTGCCGTAGGCCTGCACGAAGTAGGGGTACCCGGCGGTCGCCTCGTACATCGCCTCGAGCGCGTCGGCGGTGAACTCGGCGTCCTCCTCCTTGGCCGGGGCGCTGAGCGCCCGGTCGGCCGCCGGACGGTCCAGCCGGTCGATCCGCGCGTAGCGAAACAGCCTCTCGCTGTAGGACTTGCTGGCGGACAGCACCGCCGGCAGATGTGGCAGGCCGGCCCCCACGACGACGAACGGCAGCCCGGTCTGGCTGATCTCGTGCGCCGACGCGCACAGCGCCGAGACGTCGTCCGGACCCAGGTCCTGCATCTCGTCGATGAACACCGCCACGCCGCGGCCGCAGTCGCCGGCCAGCCCGCCGACGTCCACCAGGAGTTCGACCAGGTCGATCTCGATGTCGCCGGAGTCGGCGCGGCCGGTCACGGTGGGGACGTCGATCCCCGGCTGCCAGCGCTCGCGCAGCTTCGTGCCGACCCGATTCTCCTTGAGCGCGAACGACTTCAACACGCCGAGCACGTGGTCTGACTCGGACGGCGGGGCCGACAGCTCGCGGACGGCCAGGTGCAGCGCCGCCGCGAGCGGACGACGCAGCGACTGGTCGGGGCGGGCCTCGAGCTTGCCGGTCCCCCAGCCGCGACGCACCGCGGCCGAGCGCATCGTGTTGAGCAGCACCGTCTTGCCGACCCCGCGCAGGCCGGTCAGGACGACGCTGCGCTCGGGACGCCGTTTGGCCACCCGCTCCAGCACGACGTCGAAGGTGCCCAGCTCGGTGTCGCGCCCGGCCAGTTCGGGCGGGCGCTGGCCTGCTCCGGGGGCGTAGGGATTGCGTACCGGGTCCACTCTGGAACGGTATCGGGGCATCTAGCGTGAGCCTAAGACGTGGCCATACAACCCGATCGCGTGTCGCACTCCGACGGGTGTGTCACCAATCGTGTCCATTGCGGCCGAGGTGTGCGCCGTTGCGCCCATCCTCCCCGGGCACGGTGTGACGTTGCGCCCGCCCAGTGGGCACCGTGTGACGTTGTGCCCAGGAGGGGTTCTCGGGTGATCTACTGGCTTCTATGGATGGAGCTAGATATGGCTAGACGGGGGCATCGAGTGGGGACGGCGGCTGGGGGCGCAGGGTGCGGTTGGCCGCCGGCTCGGCGATCTCGGCCCGGAACGGGCTGGCCGGGTAGGTGCCGAGGATGCGGGTCTGCACCGAGAAGAAGGCCAGCTCCTCCAGGGCCAGGGTGAGCGAGGCGTCCTTGGGGTGGCCCTCGACGTCGGCATAGAACTGGGTGGCGAAGAACGTGCCGCCGAGCTGGTAGCTCTCCAGCTTGGTCATGTTGACGCCGTTGGTGGCGAAGCCGCCCATCGCCTTGTAGAGCGCCGCCGGGACGTTGCGCACCCGGAACACGAAGGTGGTGATCATCGGGCCGTCGTCCTGCGGGTACTCCCGCGGCTCGCGGGCCAGCACCAGGAAGCGGGTGGTGTTGCGGTGCTCGTCCTCGACGTCCTCGGCCAGGATGTCCAGGCCGTACAGGGATGCGGCGAGCCGGGGCGAGAGCGCGGCGATGCCCGGGTCGCCCAGCTCGGCCACCTCGCGCGCCGCACCGGCGGTGTCGTCCGCCACATGCGCCGTCCAGCCGCTGCGGCGCACGATCCGACGGCACTGACCCAGGCCGTGGATGTGGCTGCGGACGCTGTGGATGCCCTCCAGGGTCGCGCCCGGCACGGCGAGCAGCTGGAAGTGGATCGGCAGGAAGTGCTCGCCGATGATGTAGAGCCCGGACTCGGGCAGCAGGTGGTGGATGTCCGCCACCCGCCCGGCGATCGAGTTCTCGATCGGGATCATCGCCAGCTCGGCCAGCCCGGAGTCGACCGCCTCGAAGGCGTCCTCGAAGGTCGGGCACGGCAGCGGCGCAAGATCGGGGTAGACCTGACGGCAGGCCGCGTCGGAGTTGGCGCCGGGCTCGCCCTGGTACGCGATCCGGGTGCGGTCCAGGCTCAGCGGGCCGGTGGTCGGTGCGGTCACGGCTCACCAGCCTACGTGGTGGGCCGGGGGCCCCTTCGAGGTCGGCGGAGGCTGCGTGCCGCCTGTCACGATGGCGCGGCGAATGTCCGGATGATCGTCACCCTCCGCCGACGGCGAGCGGGGTCGGCCGGGGCCCGCGGTGCCCGCCCGCACCGCCTGTCACACCCCCCGTGCCGGCGTCCTCAGATGTGCTAGGAAATGGACTGTGCGGTTGGGCGGGGGCCTGAGCCGCAAGCGGTTTCGACCGCCTGCGTTCCGAGTTCCGACGTCTACCTGATTGGCGGCCTCCTGCCGATGCGACGAATCGCTTCCGCCTCCGCTCTAGCCCTGCTCTCCAGCGCCGCGTTCGCCACGACCGGCATGGTCACCGACGCCACGGCGGCGACCCCACCGGTGATCAACTATGTCGCGATGGGTGATGGCTTCGCCGGCGGCGAAGGCGCCCCGGCGACCGTCACGGGCTTCGACGACGTGAACAACAGCTGCCACCGGGCGTCGCTGGCCCCGCCCCGGCTCTTCGCCACCGCGAAGGGGCTGTCCCTCGAGGCCACCAACGGCGCCAAGCAGACCACGACGATCGCCGGGCACATCGCCTGCACCGACGCCGGGACGGCGGGCATCAGATCGAGCGCCACCCACGGCGAGCCGGCCCAGATCACCCAGCTCGGCGCCCTGACGCCCAAGCCCGCACTGATCACCCTCACCGTGGGGGCCACCGACGCCCGGATGCGCGAGGTGATGCTGGCCTGCGTCACCAACACGAGCTGCACCACCACGCTCGGCGGGGCCCGGACTGTCGCGCGCACCTCGCTGATCACCTCGCTCAGGACCACCTACACGCAGCTGAAGGCGGCGGCACCGACCGCCCGGATCGTGATCGTCGGCTACCCGCGCCTCTACACGGCGACGGCCAACCCGGCCCTCTGCTCCGACCTGACCGGCACGAAGCTGACCGAGCTCGACGGGTACGCCCGCGACCTCGACGCCGCGGCGGCCACGGCCGCCACGGCCGCCGGTCTCGAGTACGTCTCGATGCTCAACGTGCTGGGTGGGCACGAGCTGTGCACCGCGAGCCCCTGGGTGAACGCCGTCGCGATGGACGGCGCCGCCCTGAACGTGCGCGCCGGGTACCCGACGGCGACCGGGCAGCGGGCGATGGCCTCGACCCTGGCCGCCTACCTGACCAGGTACCCGACGGCGGCCTCGGCCCGGCCGAACGCGACGCCGACGGCGGCGTTCACCTACAAGCGCCGTTCCGGCACCACCAACCGGGTGGTGCTCGACGGGTCGGCCTCGAAGGACACCGACGGCTTCGTGCGGAACTGGGTGTGGAGCTCCCAGGGAAAGGCGCTGGCCACCGGCCGCACCGCGACGATCTCCCTCGGCACCGCCAAGACCAAGGTGGTCACGCTCACGGTGATCGACAACCAGGGCGGCAGGGCCTCGGTGACCCGCACCGTCTCGGCCCGGAGTTCGGCACCCCGCTGAACCGTGTCCGGGGGCGCAGGTAGCGTGGCATCCATGCACACCCTGCGCTCCCGGATCCCCGGCCTGCCCGTCACCGCCGTCCGCACCATCGAGTCGGTCAACCCGGCGAACCTGTCCGACACGGTCGCCGCGGTCGAACTGGCCGGGCCCGATGCCTTCGTGGCCGCCGCGCGGGCCGGCAACGCGGCGCAGCGGGG
>JBAPWU010000375.1:0-2439 GCA_049283855.1 Kineosporiaceae bacterium | reverse complement strand
CAGCAGCACGGTGGCGAGCAGGGCGGCGGCGACGATCACCCCGGCCGCGGTCAGCGCCAGGGACCCGTGTGAACATCCGGCGCCCGGGCCGAGCAGCGACAGCCGCAGGGCCAGCTCCGCGACCGGGCCATGGGATGGCAGACACTGCGGGCCCGAACCCGGCACCCCGCGCAGGATCAGGGCGGGAGCGAGGGTCAGGGCGCAGAGCGCGAGCAACCGTCCGACGGCCTGACGCGCCAGCTCACTCACGACGTCAGGGTACGACGAGTTCGACCTGGCAACGCTCACGGGTGCCTTCTCGGCGGAAGTGCGCCGCCTCCTGAGCTGCCCACATCTGCCAGTACGGGGCATACGTCCGACCGTCCCGGGCCAGGGCCCTGGCCCGGCGCACCGGCTCCGGGCCGTCCACCCAGGCGAGCAGGGACACGTACGGCGCGCACGCCCTGGCCCCGCTGCCGACCCCCTCGACGATCAGCAGGTCGGCCACCTCGACCTCCGCCCAGTCAGCCTCGCGGTCGTGCGCCCAGTCCCAGCGGCGCAGGGTGACCTGGGGGGCACCGGCCGCGAAGGGTTCGAGGACACCCTGGACCAGGCGGGTCACCCCTGCCTCGAGGCCGTGCCAGCCGGGGTAGAGATCGTCCATGGCGATCACCGTCACCGCGGTACCCCGCTCCCGCAGGAAGGCGGCCAGCTCGGCGGCGAGCACGGTCTTGCCCGAGCCGCTCGGCCCGTCCAGGGCGATCACCCGCCGGACTGCCGTAGCGACCACCGGGGCAGCCTACGCTGGGGGGATGCCGGTCGCCGTCCGCGTGATCCCCTGCCTCGACGTCGACGCCGGGCGGGTGGTCAAGGGGGTCAACTTCGCCGATCTGCGCGACGCCGGGGACCCGGTGGAGCTGGCCCGCCGCTACGACGCCGAGGGCGCCGACGAGCTGACCTTCCTCGACGTCACCGCCTCGGCTCACAGCCGGGACACCACCTACGACGTCGTCTCGCGCACCGCGGAGCAGGTGTTCATCCCGCTCACCGTGGGCGGCGGCGTCCGCACGGTGGACGACGTCGACCGGCTGCTGCGCTCCGGCGCCGACAAGGTGGGCATCAACACCGCCGCCATCGTCCGCCCGCAGCTGATCGCCGAGGTCGCCGACCGGTTCGGCGCCCAGGTGCTGGTGCTGTCGGTGGACGCCCGGCGCTGCCCGGTGGGCACCACCACCGACTCGGGGTACGAGGTGACGACGCACGGCGGGCGGCAGGGCACCGGGATCGACGCCGTGGCCTGGGCCGCCCGGGCGGCCGAGCTGGGCGCGGGGGAGATCCTGCTCAACTCGATGGACGCCGACGGCACCAAGGCCGGGTTCGACCTGGCCATGATCGGCGCAGTGCGGCGCGAGGTGAGCGTCCCGCTGATCGCCAGCGGCGGGGCGGGCGAGGTGGCCCACTTCGCGCCCGCCGTGGCCGCCGGGGCGGACGCCGTGCTGGCCGCCAGCGTGTTCCATTTCGGCCAGCTCACCATCGGTGAGGTCAAGGCCGCGATGGCCGCCGCAGGCGTGGTCGTGCGCTAGCCCGACAGGTCGGGGCTGGGCCGGCTACAGGCCCATCTTGAGGGCCCGGAATCTGGCCACGGCCGCGTCGTCGCCCTCGATCCGGACCTGCGCGACGGCGGTGCGGTTGTAGGCATGCAGCAACAGCTCGGCCGGCTCCCCGTGCAGGCGCACCGGCTGACCGGCCGGGCCCCAGCTGATCTCGGCGCCGTCCGGTCGGACCAGGCGCACCGGGTCCTTGCTGCGCCGCAACGCGATCCTGGCCATCCCGCCCAGCACCCCCCACAGCGCCTCCTGCAGGTCGTTCGGCAGGTCACGGGCCTGCCAGGTCGGGGCGGCCCGGCGCACGTCCTCGCAGTGCACGAAGTGCTCACCGAGATTCGTCCGGGCATCCACGCCGGGGAGGGCGAACGCGCTCAGCCTGGGCGGACCGGTCCGCACCAGCTCGACCAGTTCCTCGAAGGGACGCTTGAGATAGCTGCGTCGCACCCGCTCGGTGTGGCCGGCGAACAGGGGAAGGATCAGCCCGGGCGAGGCATCCGGGCGGCGCTCGCGGACCACCAGGTGCGCCGCGAGGTCATGCGCCGTCCACCCCTCGCAGAGGGTGGGCGCCTGCGGGCCGGCCGCGAGCAGCGCATCGACGAGGGCCTGGCGTTCCCGCGCGGCGAAGCTGGTCATGCCCCGATCGTGTCACGTGAGAGGCTGGCTGACCGTGGCGGGGCGGTCCGGGGACGACGTGAGCGGGAGGGTCCTGACCGAGGGCCTGCGGGTGGTGGCCCGCGGGATCCGCGCCGAGCCCGGCATCTTCTCGGTCGCCGTGATCGGCAGCGCCGTCTACGGCGCAGGGACGGCGGGCAGCGGCTGGCTGCTCGGCCGGGTCACCGACTCGGTGCTCGCC
>JBAPWU010000374.1:0-16241 GCA_049283855.1 Kineosporiaceae bacterium | reverse complement strand
GCCTCGAGGCGGACGGCGGAGCGGCCGGCGAGGGCCAGCCGCACGCCGTCCGGCGCGTGCGCGGCGAGGTGAGCGGCGGTGAGCCGGCCCACGAAACCGGTCGCCCCGAACAGGACGAGATCGAACTCCCGGGCGGTGACGGCCACCTCCGCGACGCTAGCGCAGCATCAGCCGCCGTGGGTGGTCGGCCGTGCCCCGCGCCCTGAACTCGCGCGCCATAACCCCCGCGCGAGGCCCGTGCCCAGCCGGTTAGGCTGGACGTCCCAGCGCCCCACGGGGTCGTCCAGGGTGCAGTCCACCGGCTCCTGACGTTGACGAGGTTCCAGAATGTCCAGCCCCACTCCGCTCGTGTACCCCGAGAAGATCGACTCCGCCGTCCTCAAGATCGCCGGTGTGGTCGTGCTCGGTGCGATCATGTCCATCCTCGACATCACCGTGGTCAACGTCGCGTTGCCGACCTTCCAGTCGACCTTCGCGAGCCCCGACGCTCCGCTGGCCTACTCCACGGTGGCCTGGACGGTGACCGCCTACACCCTGGCCCTGGCCACGGTGATCCCGTTGACCGGCTGGGCCGCCGACCGGTTCGGCACCAAGCGGCTGTACCTGATGGCCCTGGTGCTGTTCACCGCCGGCTCGGCACTGTGCGCGATGGCGTCGTCGATCAACATGCTGATCAGCTTCCGAGTGCTGCAGGGCCTGGGCGGCGGGATGCTGATGCCGCTCGGCATGACGATCATGACGAAGGCTGCCGGGCCGGCCCGGATGGGCCGGCTGATGGCGATCCTCGGCGTGCCGATGCTGCTCGGCCCCATCCTCGGCCCGATCTTCGGCGGCTGGCTGATCGAGAACGCCAGCTGGCACTGGATCTTCCTGATCAACGTGCCGATCGGCGCGGTGGCCGTGCTCTACGCCTGGTGGGCCCTGCCCCGGGACAACCCGCAGCCCTCGGAGTCGCTCGACATCCTCGGGGTCGTGCTGATGTCGCCGGGTCTGGCGCTGTTCCTGTTCGGGATCTCCTCGATCCCGCAGAAGGGCACCATGAACGCGCCCAAGGTCTACGTGACGATGACCATCGGCGCCGCCCTGATCGGGCTGTTCGTCTGGCACGCCTTCCGCCCGGCCCACCCCCTGCTCGACCTGCGCCTGTTCCGCAACCGCAACCTGACCGTGGCGACCGTGACCATGTTCCTGTTCGCCGCCGCGTTCTTCGGCGGGCTGCTGCTGGTGCCGACCTACTTCCAGCAGGTGCGCGGGGAGTCGACCCTGCACGCGGGGCTGCTCGTCGCTCCACAGGGCCTCGGCGCCATGGTGACGATGCCGATCGCCGGTGCGCTGGTGGACCGGATCCCGGTCGGCCGGATCGCTCCGTTCGGGCTGCTGCTGATCATCGGGGGCATGTTCGGGCTGACCCAGATCAGCTCCACCACGCCGTACCTGACCCTGATCGCCGTGCTGTTCGTGATGGGCCTGGGGATGGGCGCCACCATGATGCCGATCATGACCTCGGCGCTGAAGACGCTCACCTCGCACGAGGTCGCCCGGGGCTCGACCCTGCTCAACATCGTGCAGCAGATCGCCAGCTCGGTCGGGGTGGCGATCATGTCGGTGCTGCTGACCAACCACCTGAAGGACGCCTCGCTCGCACTGCCCGCGATCGCCACCTGGCGCGATCCCGGGCTGGTCGAGAAGCTCGGCGGCGCCCCGGCCGTGGCTCAGGGCCTGGCACAGGCCGCGGAGGCCTTCGCCAGCACCTACTGGGTGGCGGCGTTCATGGTGATGCTGACCCTGGTGCCCGCCCTGTTCCTGCCGCGCTCGCACGAGGAGTCGCACCTGCTCGACGACCTCGACCCCGGCGCGCCGACGGTCATCGTGCACTGAGGGGCTACCGCGCGCTGACCACCCTGTTGCGGCCCGCGCGCTTGGCGTCGTAGAGAGCACGGTCGGCGATGTCGACGGCGCGCCACAGCGACGCCGGCAAGGGGTCGGCCGCGCCCGGCAGGGTCTCGTAGACGCCGATGCTCACCGTCACCGGGTACAGGGCCTCCTCGAACGCGGCGCGCAGGCGCTCCGCGAAGACCTCCGCCTCCCCCGGTGGGGCCTGCGCGAGGACGAGGAACTCCTCCCCGCCGAGGCGCACCGCGACGTCGTCCCGGCGCAGTGAGGCGTTCAGGAGCTCGGCCACCTGGCGGATCAGCTCGTCCCCGGCCGTGTGACCGCGCGTGTCGTTGACCTGCTTGAAGTGATCGATGTCGGCGATCAGGACGGCGATCGGCTGGCCGCGCCGGGCCTGCTGCTCCCAGGTGCGTCCGCCGTAACGCTCCAGGCCGCGACGGTTGGCCAGCCCCGTGAGGGGGTCGGTCACCTCTCCCCGCCTGGCCTCGGCGAGGGCGTCATGGGCCAGGTCGCGCAGCAGCCGGACGATCACGGCGACCACGACGACGGCGAAGACCTCGCCGATCGCCGCCGCCGGGGCCTGCCCGGTCGGCCCCACCCGCAGCCAGACCAGCCAGCTGGCCGCAGCCACCGCCGAGACCACCTGGACGGCGACGTGCCAGCGCTGCACGAAGAACACCGCAGCGGTCAGGGTCGGGCAGAGCAGCGCCAGTTCCCAGGACAGATAGGACCCGGGGCCCTGGATCCGGGAGAGGAGGAGGATCAGGAGGATCTGGCTGGCCAGGTGCACACCGAGGTAGGCGAGGTCCCCCAGCCGCCGGCCCCGCCACAACACCCAGCAGCCCAGTGCGGCGAAGGCCACCAGCAGCAGCCACACGTCCGAGCCGCTCGCCCGGGCGAACGCGGAAGGGTTGACCAGCCTGGCCGCGAGGGCCAGGCTCACGCCGACGACCAGGAGCACCCCGGAGACCCGGGCGCGCAGTCCCGTCATCGCCACGTCGTCGCTGAAGTCCACCCCCCAGGACAGGACGCGGGCGCGCGACCATCCGCTGGACGCGGTCGACCGCAAACCCCTCACCCTCGGTTCGTCGGCATCGCCCGACCCGGACTGAATCTTGCGGGAGACGACCGGCGCGGTCACCCGGCGGCCGGGTCCGGCCCAGTGCTGGGCGTCGGCGTGACCTCAACCAGGCCCACCGCCACCTTCGCCACGCCGCCCCGGGCAGCGACCGCGTGGTGCGCGACCGACACCAGGTCGCCGACCCGTACCTCGGGCGCTCCGGAGCGGCTGACATGGACCCTGACGGCGTAGCTGCAGCGCGGGTCGAGGACGGCGTCGAGCTCGACGGGGTGTGCCAGTGAGGCGGCATCGGCGAGCACGGCCTCGAGCCGGGCCACCACGATGGAGGAGACGTCGACCAGTGAGACATCCTCGACGCTGACCCGCAGGACGGCGCCGGCGAGGTCGGCGACGCCGGCCGGGGCACCCAGGTGACAGACGATGCGCACCCGGGCAGCCTGTCACCACGTGCCGGCCAGGGTCCACGCCAACGAACCGCCCGACACCTGACCGAGCCACCAGTTGAGGTCCCCCCGGTAGTGGAACAGGACGTCGGTACTGCCGTTCCCGGTCAAGTCGCCGGCCCAGAACGAGCGCCCGTCGTTGATCGCGTGGCCGAAGCCGATCGTGTTGCCGGCCAACTGCCACGTCAGCTGCTGACCACCGGCATTCGGGGACTCCTGGCAGCCCAACTGCGCCATCTGCCCGCGGGCCGAGCCGATGGCCCGGTTGTGGACGGCGATCTCCCGGTTGATCTCTGCGATCTCCGCCCGGTCGGCCGGGTCGCGGGGGTTCAGGCCGCGCTTGAGCTCCTGCAGGCCGCGGATCTCGGCGCGGTGCCGGGCGATCTCGCTGCGCAGGTTCGGACACTGGGCGTTCTCCGGCGCCACGGCGCCCATCGAGCCGAGCCACCAGTTGTCGTCTCCCGGGTAGTAGAAGAGAAGGTCCGTGCCGCCACCGCCGGTGAAGTCACCGACCCAGAACGGCCGCCCGTCAGCCACATTGCCGAAGCCCGCCGTGTTGCCCACCAGGGACCAGGTCAGCTGCCCGTTGCCCACCTGGCCCAGCCACCAGTTGCGGTCGCCCGGTGAGTAGAACAGGACGTCCGCGGACCCGTTGCCGGTGAAGTCGCCCACCCAGAACGGCCGCCCGTCGTTGATCGCGTGGCCGAATCCCACCGTGTTGCCCACCAGGGACCAGGTCAACTGACCGCCGGCGAGTTCGCCCAGCCACCAGTTGTCGTCGCCCGGGTAGTAGAACAACACATCGGTCGTCCCGTTGCCGGTGAAGTCTCCGACCCAGATCGGGCGGCCGTCGTCGAGATCTCCGAAGCCCGTGGTGTCGCCGACCTCGACGAAGGTGAGCACCCCGGCGGCGGTGCCGCGGCCCAGGTACCAGATGTGGCGGGCCGGCGAGTAGTACAGCAACCGATCTGCCGTTCCCCCCTCGAACCGGCCGACCCAGGTGTTCGCCGGCGTGGGGTAGACCGTCGGGTACATCTGAGCGACGGCCGCCCGGTCGCCCACGCTGAGGCCGCCGCGTTGGCCGAGGATCACCCCCGGAGGCAGCGGGCGAGTGGGCGTGATCGTGATGTTGGTGCGGCCCGTGGCCGGGTCGGTCGTGCCGAAGGCCGTCGACCCGTAGTGCATGATCGAGCCGTAGTCGTAGCAGCCGACGTCGTCGCCGTCGCTGATGTGCTGGTCGAAGTTGTGGGCCTTGCCTGCCTGGATGTTCGCCCAGGTGATGCTGACGAACTGGTCGCGGTCCTCGCGACTCTGCTCGTGCCACAACCCGACCGCATGACCCAGCTCGTGCACCGTGGCACCGAAGCCGCAGCCGTCGGACAGGTTGACGTCCTGCACGCCGCCGCGCCGGCCCACCTGCGAGGAGCATTCGCCGGAGCCGCGGCAGTTGAGCCAGTCCGGCTGGCTCGCGCGGGGCACGAAGGCCAGCCGGGTCTGGTTGTGCCAGTGGGTGATCGCGGAGGTGAGGGATGCCGAGGCACTGGCGCCGAGAGATCCGTCCCTGGTGAACGGCACCCGTCCGGCGGCCCACCGGAAGTTGCCTCCCGGGATGATCACCGCGTGGGCCGGGCCGTCGTCCTGGGGCTGATCGACGTTCCGGATGCGGGCGCCCGGCCGGACCCCCTGGTGCAGGCCCTGGCTCGCGTCCCGGGCCCGGGCCCTGGCCTCGTCGGTGAGGACGGTGAGGTCCTCGACCCGGCCGAGGATGATGTCGCCCTCGAAGTAGGCCACGCCGTCCCGGTTGGTGAACTGCACCGGACGATCGGTGAAGGTCTCCCCCGAGATCAGCGCCGTCCCGACGGCGCCGTCGCCTCCCAGCTCACCACCGGGCTGGGTGTCCACCGCGTCAGGAGATGGCTTGTCGTCCTTGCGCTTTCGCGACCTCGGGGCAGCTTTCGTGGCCTTCGATGGCGACATGGGGGTCCTCCGTGGGCGGACGCGGGTGTGCGATACCTCCCAGAGCGGGGTGGAGGAGTCCCTGATACGGCTGGCCGCTACCCTGCTTGCCTGATGAGCGAGTTGCGGCGCGTGTGCGTCTTCTGCGGATCCTCCGCCGGCACGGATCCTGCCCATGCCGAGGCTGCGGTCCAGCTCGGCCTGCACCTCGCCGAGGCCGGGCTGGGCCTGGTCTACGGCGGCGCGGCGGTGGGCCTGATGGGTGTGGTGGCCGATGCGGCGCTGGCGGCCGGGGGCGAGGTGATCGGGGTGATCCCCCACCGGCTGTTCGCCTCCGAGGTGCCGCACACCGGGCTGACCGAGTTGCACCAGGTGCCGGACATGCACGCCCGCAAGGCACTGATGTACGACCTCGCCGACGCCTTCGTGGTGCTGCCCGGCGGCCTCGGCACGCTGGAGGAGCTCTTCGAGGCGGCCACCTGGAACCAACTCGGCCTGCACGGGCGGTTCAAGCCGATCGCGCTGCTGGACGGCGACGGCTTCTACGCCCCGCTGGTGCAGATGCTGGACCGCGCTACCGCAGCCGGGTTCGTGCAGGCCCGGTGGCGGGCCACCATCGCGACCGCTCCGACCGCAGCCGAGGCGTTGCAGGTGATCCGCCGGATGCTGACCGACCCGGGGTGACCTTCGGCTGGTCAGGTCAACGGCTCACTGCCTCGGGCGCGAGCCGGCCGAGCCGGGCGAGGACGGCCGTCTGCCGGGAGGCATCGGGGGGCACGGGGAGGGCCGGTTTGCAGATGCCCTCGGCGTAGAGGGCCTCGCCGAAGCCCTCGATGGCGTTCTCCAGGGTGTCCAGCTCGGTGGTGGAGAACTCGACCGGCTGGCCCGAGGCCATGGCGATGTCCCAACGGTGCACGATCAGGTCGAAGCCGTAGAAGAGCGCGAGCGACGCGCCGATCGTCGTCCGCCCGAAGTACCCCTCATAGGTCGTGTCGGCGACCGCCGGGTCGGACATCAGCCGGTCGATGACGGCCCGGTGCGCGGACCACCGTGCGGCGGGGTCGCCGTCCGGGCGGGCCCCGAGGTCCAGGCCCCGCTCGATCAGGAAGTCGCGCTGGGTGTCCACGATGTGATCGATCACATCGGCGGCCGCCCACCCCTCGCACGGCGACGGCCGGTTCCAATCCTGGACGTGGTCGACCGTGTCGGTCAGGGCATCGGCCAGGGCGTCGAACGCCTCGAGTGTGCTCATGACGCCGAGGTTAGGACGCGATCAGCCCTGGGGCGACCCACGGCATCTCCAGTGGCGATCATGGATCGCCCCCTCGACCATGCAGAACTGATCAGATGTCGCGTGTTGTGGAGCGTCCGGGGGGTTGCAGATGTTGCACGACGAATCGCGAGCCGAGACGCCGGGCCTGGAACGGACGGTCATGCTGACCGACGCCGTGGTCGCGATCGCGATGACCCTGCTGGTGCTGCCCCTGGTGGAGCTCGCGCCCGAGGTCGATGCGGGGGGCTTCGGCGCCTTCGTCGGCGATCACCGCGACGTCTTCCTGAGCTTCGTCCTGTCGTTCCTGGTGATCTACGTGTTCTGGCTGGCTCACGGCCGGGTGTTCGCCTCGATCCGCGACCCGGGCGCCGGCATGCGCGTGCTCAACATGCTCTGGCTCCTGGTGATCGCCTTCCTGCCGTTCCCGACCGCGGTCGTCGGCCGGGAGGCCACCACCACCACGGTGCCGGTCTACGTCGGCACGATGTTCGCCCTCAGCGCGCTGACCTCGGCCATGACCCAGGTGGGGGCACGCACCGGGCGGGCACCCTCCGCCACCCGCTGGCACGGCCTGCTGACCTGGGCGACCACTGCGGTGTTCGGGCTGTGCGCCCTGGTCGGCGCGGTGAATCCGGACCTCGGCCTGCTCGGCCTGCTGCTCCTGATCGTGGTGCGGGTGGCCGAGGTGAAGACCCCCTACGCGAGGAGAGTGACATGACCACGTCGTCGAGATCGATGACCACCACGACGCCCTGGGGCGGCCCTCGCGATTCCTGGGCCGACCGCACCCGGCACCCGGTCTGGCTGGCCGCCGGGCTGGTGGCAGCCACCACGATCGCCTCCCTGGTGGTGGCCGGGGTGATGGCCGCCCTCGCGCCCGGAAGCGCCACCGACATCCGCCGGCTGGTGGCGGTCCTCGTCGTCGCGGCGCTGGCGGTGGCCGTGGTCGTCGTGACCGGCGGGTGGCACCGGACGGCGACCCGCGGCCCGGCCGGTTGGCGGCACCTCGGGCTGCTCGCGGTGCCACTGCTCGTCGCGCTCGCCCCCGCCGTGCTCGGGTTCGACCTCCCGGCCACCGGCACGCTCGCCGTGCTGGTCGCCGGGTACGCGGCGACGGGTGTCTACGAGGAGGTCTGGCACCGCGGCGTGGTGCTCGACGTGCTGCGGCAGCAGGGCCTTCGCCGGTCGGCCGTGATCGGTGGCGCGTTCTTCGGGGCCGCCCACCTGACCAACGTCGCCTTCGGGCAGGCGGTGGCCGTCTCGGCGGCCCAGGCATTCGGCGCGTTCTGCTTCGGGATCGGCTTCAGCGTGCTGCGCTGGCGCACCGGTGCGGTCTGGGTGCTGGCCGCCATCCATGCCCTCGGCGACCTGATGCTCAAGATCACCGGCTTGCACGGTGGGCTGATGTGGGCCTTCCTGGTCGGCCACGACACGCTGATGCTGCTCTGGGGGCTGTGGTGCCTGCGCGGCGCCGACAACGATGTGGTCGACGCCTAATGGCGTCCCGGGCGCCGGGGCCACGGCTGTCGGACCTCATCGATAGCGTGCGGGACTACGACGTCGAGGAGAGGACCCCGCGATGAGCGAGACCGCGCCGATGCCCATGCCCGCCGGCGAGCGGGCCGACCTGCTGGAGACGCTCGGCAAGCACCGCTTCCTGTTCCGGCACACGGTCGAAGGGTTGACCGACGAGCAGGCCCGGCTTCGGCCCACGGTGAGCGAGTTGAGCCTGGGCGGCCTGATCAAGCACGTCTCCGCCACCGAGAGCGCCTGGGCCGACTTCATCGTCATCGGCCCTGCGGCGATGGCCGGGCCCGACCCGGCGGATCCGAACGCCGACTGGAGCGCCTGGCAGAACGGCTTCCTGCTGCTGCCTGGGGAGACCCTGGCCGGGGTGCTGGAGGACTACGAGCGCGTGGCCGCGCGCACCGACGACCTGGTCCGTTCCCTGCCCGACCTGGACGCCGCGCAGCCGCTGCCGGTGGCGCCCTGGTTCCCGCCGGGGGTGAGCTGGTCGGCCCGGCGGGTGTTCCTGCACATCGTTGCCGAGACGTCCCAGCACGCCGGGCACGCCGACATCCTGCGGGAGAGCATCGACGGGCAGAAGACCATGGGCTGAGTGGAGCGCGTTCCTGCGCTACAGCGCCGCGACCGCCTCGGCGGCTGCGGCGCCGGACAGCGCCGCACCCTCGATCTTGGCCTCGCCGAAGGCGTCCCCGGCGAGGACGAGCGCAGGGGTGAGATCGGCGACCAGGCATCTCTGGGCGTGCAGCACCGTCGGCCGTGCGTACCGCCACCGCTGGACCTGGACCAGCTCGTGGATCGCCCCGGAACGCAGGCCGGCGGCGGCCAGCAGGTCGGCGGCGATGACGTCCACGCTCGCCGTCCAGTGCTCGTGGCTGTAGGCGGCATCGGCGTGGAGGGTGACCGCCACGGTGCCCGAGACGCCCTTGGTGTGGTTGTCAGCCATCCACTCGATCGGGCCGGCGTCGGGATCGACCGCTCCGGGGTGGGCCAGTCCGGACGGGCCGTGCAGCGGTGCGAGAAGGGCCAGGCACGGGTCGTAGCGGACGGCGCCGAGCGCCTCGCGATCGGTGGCGGCGAGGTCGACGCCGCCGGCCGCGAGCAGGTCGAGCGCCTGTGGCACCGGCGTGGTGAGCACGAGCACGTCGGCCGCCAGGTCGCGGGCGCCGGGGCCGTCCGTACGCACGATCCAGCGCTCACCGTCCGGCTGCACCGCCGTGACCCTGGTGCCCAGACGCACGTCCAGCCCGATCGCCAGGTGCCTGGCGATCGCGTTCATCGTGGGCGCACCGCGGTACCGGACGTGGCCGTCGGCCTCGAGCACCCCCTGCGGCCCGATCCGGCCGCGGAACCAGGGCCGCACCACGCCGGCCCGCTCCCAGCCGGCCACGGTCTCGGCGAAGTCGGGCGTGTGGGTGGTCAGGAACTGCGCGCCGTGGTCGAGGGTGGCCTCCCCGATGCGGCGGGTGGCGACCCGTCCGCCGACCCCGCGGCCCTTGTCGAGGACCACGACCTCGGCACTCCCGTCGGCGGACCCGTCGGCGCCGGTCAGGCGCCGTGCCGCGGTGAGCCCGGCGATGCCGGCACCGACCACCACGATCTTGCGTGCCATCACAACCTCCTGGTCTCCACACGTCAACCTAGTGCCGGTTCCTTCTGGAACGATTCCAGTTTCACCCCGGTTTCGCGCGGCTGGTGGGACGAGGGACGATGACCTGGTGATCTCATGGCCGGGCGAGCTGTCTCGGGGCGCCGTCCTGGCCTTCGCTCCGGTGGTCCTCGTGCAGGGGCTGCGGGTCCGGCGGACCACCCCCCGGTTGCCGGAGGCGGCCCATCGCACCGGGCGCCTCGGGGAGGTCGGCGAGGACGCCCTGACGGTCGTGCTGGTCGGGGACTCGGTCGCCGCCGGGGTGGGCATCGAGGACCACGAGCACACGGTGGCCGGTCGGCTGGCCACGATCCTTCACGCGCGCACGGGTCGTTCGGTGGCGTGGTCGGTCCTGGCCCGGAGCGGGGCGGACGCCGCCGCTGTGGCCGACCTGCTCGGCGACGGCGCGGGCGTGCGCGGCGCCGACCTGGTGGTCGTCTCGGTCGGGGTCAACGACGTGAAGGACCTCCGCTCGGACGACGACTGGCGCGTCGGTCTGCGGCGGCTCCTGCAGGTGGTGACGGCGGCGGCCCCCGGGGCGCTGGTGGCGATGGTCGGGTTGCCACCGGTCGAACGGTTCCCGGCGTTGCCGTGGCCGCTGTCCGCCCTGCTCGGAGCCCGAGCGCGCCGGCTCGACCGGATCGGCCGTGAGGTGGCCGCCACCGTCGCCGCCGTGGTCCGGCTCGAGGTGGGCGTCGAGGAGATCGGCGACGTCGGAGCGGCCTTCGCGGACGACGGCTTCCACCCCGGCCCGGCCCTGCACGCGGCCCTGGCCCAGCGCGCCGCCGACGTCTTCGCACCCGATCAGGCAGACACCGCACTCAGGCGCGGAGGATGACGTGGCTCAGGTGGCGCAGCGGCGCCTCGCCCCAGTCGGCCACCTCGGCGGGCGAGGCCATCGCCAGGGCATCGCACCAGGTCTGGGTCCGGTTGACCGGCTGGGTGATCATGGCGGCGCGCAGCAGCCGGTCGAGCTCGGAGCGGGACACCAGATCGCTCCACGCAGCGTGGTAGGCGGCCAGGACCGGTTCCCACGGCAGGGCCAGTCCGTGGGTCAGCACGGCCCACGGCACGGCCAGGATCTCCAGCGGATGGGCGAGTTGGGCGTCGCCGAAGTCGAACATCCGCACCCCGTCATCGACCACGAACAGGTTGCCGGGGTGCAGGTCACCGTGCTGCAGCGTCACCGGCATCGGGCCGTCGTCGAGCGTGGCGGCCGCCTGCTCGACGCGCGGCCGGGCGGCGCTCAGCCGGTCCAGCAGCTCACCGGTCAGCTGGGACGGGTGGGCCGCGGGCAGGGCGGTCAGCTGATCGAGCAGGGCGTCGAACCTCGCCGGCACCGAGGCGGGTGAACAGTCCGGCAGCCCGGTGGCCAGCAGGGCGCCGGCCCGGCCCGCGACCTCGCGCTGGACCAGGGCCGCTTCGTGCACCACGTGTTGCCAGTCCTCGAGGTCGGGCCTGTGGATCTGGGCGAGCGTCGCTCCGCGATCGCAGGTGAGCATCCACCCGCGCAGGGCGTCGATGGCCAGCGGCGGGTCGACCCGGTCAGGGACGGCGGCCGCCAGCACCGCCTGCAGGGCGGGTTCGAAGGACTGTGCCGGACAGGTCGCCTTGAACCACACCCGGCCGGCGTCGGTGGGTGCGACCAGCTGGGTCGACCACGGCCTGATCCGCGGCTGCTCGATCTCGGCGATGACGCGCCGTCCGGTCTCGGCACATCGCTCCCGCAGCCACTCCTCGGCCTGCCCCCGCCACACGTCGGACCCGACGACGGCGGAGAAGGGGCGATCGGGCATACCACCCAGCATGACGGCTCCGGCCGTCGACTCGGCCGGTCGGCCAACACGCCTACCGGTGCGCAGCAAACGGATCGAGCAGGAGCGATCGGCAGACGGCGTCCCTCAAGGTTCTAGTAGACCCGCAACCGGACGATCCTGGTGGCCTGGACGGCGTAGAGGAAGGGCCCTGGGTCTTGGCAGGCCTCGGTCATGGCGTCCAGGTTGAGGAGAAACCTCCGGGCCATCTCGGCCGAGCCGAGGCTGCCAGCGGACAGGCAGAAGGCTCGCACTCGGTTCTCGATCAGAGCCTGCTGCTCGGCGCGGCGGCGTCGGATCCTGGTGTCCTTCATCAACACTACCCACCCGCGTTCACCGGCATCTCGGAGCCAGATGACATCGGCCACCTCTTCGTCCTGCGGAATCCCATAGTGCTCGGCCAATGTGACGAGGCGGAGGCCGGCGGCGCGAAGCAGACGAGGGACCTCAACCCGGCCCAGGCTTCGGTCGAGGAAAAGGTCAGGCAGCTGGTCGGGATGCGACACGGACGGCGTCCTCGACGTCTTCGACCGAGATTCCGTACTCCCGCGCAACAGTCACCATGTCCTCGCCGGACCAGAAGAGCTCCAGGACGTCGGCCAGGCGGGCGCGGCCATGCAGGAATGTCGGCTGGCCGAAGCTGAACCGCGGATCAGCGATGATCTCGGCGTGATCGTAGTGCGGCAGGCGTATCCGCTCAGCCCAGCCGTCACTCGCGAACGTGATGCGCTTCAGATAGGACTCGACGACCTCGGTGAAGACGCGCTGACCATTGCGGAGGACCACGAGCTCACGCGCCGACGAATCGCCCTGTGCCGCTGCGTAGTCGAAAAGAACCTCAGCTCCGTCGGTGTAGAGCTTCTTGGAAGCCAGGGCGTGCTCCACGCCGAGCTCGCGCTGAAGGACGAGGAGTGCCGGCCTGATCCTCTGTAGCGGAACGCCTTGGCGCCGGATCGCCGCAAGGGCCACACCCTCTGCCAGGCCGATGAACGGAATCGAGGGCTCCCCACCCTTCGACGCGAAGGCCGTGACCACCGGCTCGCCGATCGTGGTGGCGCGCCCGTCAGCCCGGTGGGTGTAGCCGCGAGCCCAGTTCTGGAAGGTGGTCCACGGCACGCCCAGGGCGCGCGCCGCCTCGGCCAGCGTGTACAGAGGGAGGTCGAAGCGAGGGTCCTCCATGCGAGTCGCCTCCTCGGCTGTGGTCACCACCCTGTCATCCAAGCGCAAGAATGCCAGGAGATACCGACAAGGGCCGAGGGCATGTTCGCCGGCTCGGGCACGGCGAGCGGGCCTGGTCAGCACGCGCGTCTGACAGACCGGGGCATCGCGGTCAGGGTCGCAGTAGGCCCCGGACGTAGGCGGCCTGGCCGACGTGCTGGGTGACGTCGTTGACCACGCTGACCAGCCGGACGGCGGCGGTCACCGGCGGAGCCCATCGCCGGTCGACGATCCGGTCGTAGTCGGCCTCCGTCAGGGCACGCACGATGTCCAGCGTGCGCGCGTGCACGGCGTCGTAGTACCCCGTCAGCAGGGTGGCATCGGCCCGCACCATGGCGACCTGTTCGCTGGTCTGCCCGTAGCCGATGTCGGCCGGTGCGAAGGGCAGGGCGAACCGCTCGCACCACCCCTGCGCCAGCCACACCTGCTCCCCCCCGGCCTCACCCCCGGAGATCCCGGCCAGATGGTCGTCCTCGACCCGGGACAGGTGCCAGATGAGCCAGGCGATGGAGTTGGCGCGCGGCCCGGGGCGCCATGCGAGCTGATCCACGGCAAGGCCGGACACCGTGGCCTGGACCAGCTCGTGGACCCGCCCGAAGGCGTCGACGAGCAGTTCGGCCGCGCGTTCGCCAGGCACGGCGGAAGCCTGTCCGGGGCCGGGCGTCATCGACGGGGGACGGTGGTGGCGCCGACGTGCTCGTCGAGCCAGGCGACCAGGGGGCGCAGCGAGCGCCAGTCGGAGCGGGTGTGGTCGAGCGCCTCGGGGGTGGACAGCCACGGCGGCTCGCCGTGCTCCCGGCCGGTGGTCAATGATCGGTGCCGCAGCAGATCGAGCCGCGGGTGGTCGGCCGCGACCCCGCGCGGACGGGACTTCAGCTGCTCGCCGCCGAGCTCGAACCCCTTGGCCACCAAGCCGCTCGCCACCTCGACGAGCGCCTGCCCGGACGAGTCGGCGTCCACCGCGGCGCGGTAGCGGGCCACCTGGTCCGGCGCCATCTGGTAGAGCCCGCCCCCGACGAACAGCCCTTCCGGCCCGATCTGCAGGTACCAGCCCAGGCCGCTGGCCAGCGGCACATAGGCGCCCTGGTGGGTCTTGTACGGCGACCTGTCCGCCGAGAAGCGCACGTCCCGATACGGCCGGAAGAACACGGCCGACCCGAACTCGCCCTCGAGCTCGGCGAGCAGGGCCTGCAGGGGCGCCTTCACGGCGTCCGCGTAGATCTGGGCGTGGGCGGACCACCAGGGCTTGCTGTTGGTGTGCTCCAACTCCTGGTAGAACCCGATCGCCTCGGACGGGATCCCGGTGAACGACATGCGGGCACGATACGTCGGCCCGCCCGGGCCGAACACCCGCCGGCCGAGCGGCCACACGTGGCGCGGGTCATGGCCGGGAGCCCCTCCTCGGCCCCCTCGTCGGCGCAGGATGGAGGATGGGCGGATCCGAGGCACCCGGCGACACGGGGGTTGTGATGAGAGAGCACTCACTGATGAGCATGGCGGCGGCCACCTGGACGCTGCACCGGATCGCGTACACCGAGTGGGGTGCGAAGGACGCCGACCGGGTCGCCGTCTGCGTGCACGGCCTCAGCCGCAACGGACGTGACTTCGACGCCCTCGCCCGGCAGCTCGGCACCCGGTGGCGGGTGGTCTGCCCGGACATGCCCGGCCGCGGGAAGAGCGCCTGGCTCAACGGCCCCGGCCCGGACGCCGGGTACAACCTGCCGCAGTACCTGCTGGACGTGACCGCGCTGATCGCCCGGCTCGACGTGCCGCAGGTGGACTGGATCGGGACGTCGATGGGCGGCCTGCTCGGCATGATGCTCGCGGCCCAGCCGGAGACCCCGATCCGCGCCCTGGTGCTCAACGACGTCGGGGCGGAGGTGCCGGGCGCGTTCCTGGACGAGGTCGCCGGCTACCTCGGGCTGGACCGGGACTTCGACAGCCTCGACGACCTGGAGCAGTACCTGCGCACGCTCTACACCGGTTTCGGCGATCTCACCGAGGAGCAGTGGCATCACCTGGCGCTGCACAGCCAGCGGCCCAAGAAGAACGGCCGGATCGGGCTCGCCTACGACCCGGCGATCGCCAAGGCCCTGAACCCGCCCCACGCCGACCAGCCGCTGTGGCCGATCTGGGAGTCCGTCCGGTGCCCCGTGCTCGTGCTGCGCGGGGAGAACTCCCCGGCGCTGCCCGCCGCCGTCGCGCAGCGGATGACCGAGACCGGCCCGCGGGCCACGGTGGTGCAGATACCGGGCTGCGGGCACGCGCCGGCGCTGATGAGCCCCGCGCAGATCGCGATCGTGGAGACCTGGCTCGACACCGGGCAGGTCCACGCCTGACGGCGGCCGCGCCACCGCGGCCGCCGTCAGAGAGGCCACCTCAGGACAGCGGCTCCATCGCCTCCCGCACCGCGAGCCGGCCGACGGACTTACCCATCGCGTGGCCCTTCTCCACGGCGGTGCGGAAGTGGAAGCCGATGTAGATGCGCGACTCGCCGTTGTCCCAGGCCGCCCGCGACAGACTCGTGTAGTGGCGCATCACGGGGTGCGCGTCCGTGCAGGTACTGCCCGCCGGCAGCGTGTAGCTGCAGATCGAGAAGTCCACCCGATCGGTTCCCAGCACACCCCGCAGCACTGCGGCCGCAGCGTCTCCCTCGACGGTGTGCGCCGATTCGTAGTCCGGGATCGGGGGCGTGGTCGCCAACGGCGTCCACGTGGGGTCGGGATGGGTCCGCGGGTTGCCGTCGGAGCCGGCGAGACGAATAGCCGTCACCGGCCGCCAGAACCGGTAGTGGTACTTCGTCGTGAACGAGGCGATGTACCCATCGGCCAGAGCCATGTTCAGCAGGCCGAAGAGGCGAGCCTGCTCCCACAGGTCGAGATGGCGGGAGGCCAGCGCCGACCGCGCGACCTGGTTCCAGACCAGAGGTGAGCTCTGCAGCCAGAAGAGCGCGGTCTGGGTCTGCTGCGCGGTGCGGGCGCTCGGGGTGGTCACCCCGTCTCCGCCGAGGCGCTTCACCTCGGCCACATCGCGCGCATAGCGACGGCCCGTCAGGGCCGGCGGCGGCCCGGGCAGGAACTGCGCGGCGTCCTTGAGCACGAACGGTTTCACCGTGCCCCAGCCGGGCGCGAAGGCGAACGGCCGGTCCGGCGTGAACCGCCACTGGCCCGGGCGCGTGCCCTGCGGGAAGGTGTTGTCCGCGAGCTGGGTGTCGGAACCGTCCGCGCTGCGCCGGGCGAGGATGGCGGCCGCAGCCGCACGGCCGACGGCGATCCCGGCGTCCTTGGCCCTTCCCGCCGGGATCGCGGCGAGGGTTGAGGCGTAGTACGCCTCGACGCTCGCCGCTCCGGCCTGGCCGCAGGTCGCCGGGAACGGGGCCGGGATGGCGCGC
>JBAPWU010000373.1:0-8784 GCA_049283855.1 Kineosporiaceae bacterium | reverse complement strand
GTCGCCGGGCCCTCGACATCGAGCGGGCCGGGCTGGGCGGCACCACCCTGGCCGAGCTGGAACGCCGCCTGGGCGAGGCGGCCCAGACCCGCGATCGTCGCCGGGACAAGGCGCACCGGTTCGACCTGCTCACCGCCGAGCTCGGGCTGCCGCCGTTGTCCGGGCAGGCCCATCACGGCGAACTGCTGCGCCAGGTGCACGCCTCGGCCGAGCAGGGTCAGCAGGCCCGGGCCGTGGCCGAGACCGAGCGGGAGAGCGCCACCGTGGCCAAGGGGCGGCTGGAGGCCGAGGCTGCCGAGGTCAACGCCGAGTTGCGCAGTCTCAGCCAGCGGCCGAACAACATCCCGCGGCGCAGCCTGGAGCTGCGCGAGCGGTTGTGTGACGAGCTCGGGGTCGATCCCGAAGAACTGCCGTTCGCGGGTGAGCTGATCCAGGTCCGCGACGATGCCCGCGAGTGGGAGGGGGCCGCCGAGCGGGTGCTGCACGGGTTCGCGCTGTCGCTGCTGGTGCCGCACCACAGGTACCCGGCCGTCTCCGAGTGGATCGACGCCAACCATCTGGGGATCCGGCTGGTCTATCACCGCGTCCCCGAAACGCTTGCCCCGCAACGGGTCCGCCCGGAGGGAGACCAGCAGCAGCTGCGCCTGGTCGACCTGCTCGAGGTCCGCGCCGACAGCGCGTTCGGGTCCTGGCTGAACCGTGAGCTGGAGCACCGCGCCGACCATGTCTGCGCCGCGACGATGGCCGAGTTCCGTCGGCTCCGCAAGGCGGTCACCCGTGCCGGTCAGGTCAGGCACGACAACCGGCACGAGAAGAACGACGAGCGTGCCGTGGGCGATCGGCGCTGGTATGTGTTGGGCTGGAGCAGCGCGCGCAAGGTCGACGTCCTGCTCGAGCACGCCGCCCGGCTGCACGGGGACCTGGCCGCCGCCGCCGAGCGGTTGCGTCAGGCCGGCCAGGCACTGGCCCGCCTGGACGCCCGGATCACCACGGTTCGGCTGCTGACCACGGAGTTCGCCGACTACACCGATCTCGACTGGGAGAGCCTGGTCGCTCAGATCGCTCGGGACGGTGAGGCCAAGCGGCAGATCGAGGAGTCCTCCCGCGACCTGGAGCGGGTGACCGAGGAACTGGCCGCGGTGGTGGCCCAGCTCGACCGCGCGGGCAACGAGCGGGCCGGGGTCGATCGCCGGATCGGCGACCTGGAGAACAGCGAACGCACCTGGGCCGCCCAGGTGGCCGAGACCGAGGCGGTCCTGGAGGGCGCGACGCCCGCGGCCCCGGCGGTGACCACCGCGCTGGGCGCCAGACTGCCCGCCGAGCCGTTCACCCAGCCGGGGGAGGTGGATCGCTGGGAGGCCGCGACCGGGCGGGCCATCACCGTGGAGTCCGACCGGCGGCGCGAGCGCCAGGCCGTGGCAGTGCGCCGGGCACTCGCCCTGATGCATGCCTTCCGCGGCTCCTACCCGGTCGAGACCACTGAGATGGACGCTGCGGTGGAGGCGGCACCGGCTTATCGGGAGCTGGCCCAGCGGCTGCGCGACGACGACCTGCCCCGGTTCGAGGCCGAGTTCAAGACCTACCTGAACACCAACACGATCCGGGAGATCGCCACCTTCCAGTCCAGCCTGCAGCGCCAGGTGGAGCTGATCCGGGAACGCGTCGACAAGATCAACTCGTCGCTGGTGTCCATCGACTACAACCCGGGTCGCTACATCCGGCTGGAGGCGTTGGCGACGCCCAACGTGGAGATCCGCGACTTCCGCTCCGAACTGCTGGCCTGCACCGACGATGTGCTGACCGGCGGCACCGACGACGATCAGTACTCCGAGGCGAAGTTCGCCCAGGTTCAACGGATCATCGAGCGCTTCCGGGGTCGGGTCGGCCAGACCGAGGCAGACCGGGCCTGGACGACGCGGGTCACCGACGTGCGCAACTGGTTCCTGTTCACCGCCTCCGAGCGCTGGCGCGACGACGACCGCGAGCACGAGAGCTACGCCGACTCGGCGGGCAAGTCCGGCGGGCAGAAGGAGAAGCTGGCCTACACGATCCTGGCGGCGTCCCTGGCCTACCAGTTCCGCCTCGACTGGGGGGTGACCAGCTCGCGCACCTTCCGGTTCGTGGTGATCGACGAGGCGTTCGGGCGCGGCTCGGACGAATCGACCCGGTTCGCGCTCGGCCTGTTCCGCACCCTGAACCTGCAACTGTTGATCGTCACCCCGCTGCAGAAGATCCATGTGATCGAGCCGTACGTGGCCGCCGTCGGGTTCGTCGACAACCGCACCGGCAGCGCCTCCCGGTTGCAGACGCTGACCATCGAGGAGGTGCGTTCGCGACGGGCGAAGCGGGGCGCGCGGTGACCTGGCGTCGCCCGGCCGACGTCCGGGCCCTGCTTCAGCGCCGCTGGGACGCCGGGGAGTTCCTGCGGCTGATCGCGCTGGACGGCCCGTGGGAACCGGTCGAGGTGGGCCTGCGCCCACCATCTAGCCGGGAGCTGGCCGAGGACTTCCAGGCCGTGCGGGTCTGGGCGGGCGAGTGGGAGAACTACGCCCGCAGGCACCGTCTGGTGCTGCGTCACCGAGCGGTCGGCGGCCGCCTGGTCGGGGTCAACCGGGTGCCGGCCGCTGTGGTCGTGGAGCGTCCGGAGGACGTGTGGGCGCTGCTCGGGGTCGGCGCCGAGGCCGCGGTGTTCGGCGCGCTGGTGGAGCAGTGCCGGGCCACCCGGCCGGCGCTGGTCGCCTGGGTCGCGGCCCACCCGCACCGCGCGCTGCGGCACGCCCCGGTCTGGCCCCAGGTGCTCGCCGCCGTGGACCTGTTGGTGGGCAACGGATCGGCGGCCGAGGCGGTCAGCGGCTCCGAGATCACTCCCGCCGCGCTGCACGCCCGCCAGCTCGAGGTGCCCGGTGCCGACACCAAGTTCGTCGAGCGGCACCGGGCGCTGCTCGCCCGGCTGCTGGACGTCGTCCGTGCGGCCGATGCGGGCAATCCCGGCGCACCTGGCCTGGGTCTGTCCGGCAAGCCCGCCTACCTGCGGGCGCGGCGGCTGGACGGCGAACCGCTCCTGCCCGGCGGCGGGCCCGCCGAGCTCGGGCTTCGGGTGGAGGACCTGGCCCGCCACCCCGTGCCGTGCACGGGGGTCGTCGTGGTCGAGAACGAGATCAGCTACCTGACCCTGCCCGCTGTGGCCGATGTGGTGGCGATCTACGGGGAGGGCTACGCGGCCTCCCGCGTCGCTCGGGTCGGCTGGCTGGGGGAGCGCGCGCTGGCCTACTGGGGCGACATCGACACCCACGGACTGGCCATCCTGGACCAGGTGCGGGCGGCGTTCGCCGGCGCCCGCTCCCTGATGATGGACGCCGCGACCCTGCTGGCGCACGAGGCGCAGTGGACCCGCGAGCCGGTGCAGACGGTCCGGGTGCTCGACCACCTGACCAGCGCAGAGGCCGAGTTGTACCGGGACCTGGTCGAGCACACCTACGGGCCGGCGGTGCGCCTGGAGCAGGAACGGATCACCGCGACCGTGGTGGAGCAGGCCCTGTCCGGCTGGCGCTCCCGACTCGGGTGATCAGGTCCTCGGCCAGCGAACCCAGCAGGTGCACCAGGCGGACGTCGCCCGCAGCCACCAGGTGGGCGGCCTCATCGTCACTCACCGTTGACCTCCAAGCGACGACAGCGCGGCGCTGGGCCCGTCCTCCGCGGGCACGGTGTGACGCTGTGCCCGCCGGATGGGCGCTGTGTGACACCGTGCCCATCCGGGGTGGGCGGCGGGTCAGCGTTGGGGGCGGGGGATGAACTCCTGGTGGGTCTCGCCGATGTAGATCTGGCGGGGGCGGTAGATCCGGGCCTTGGGGTCGTCGTGGATCTCCTTCCAGTTGGCGATCCACCCGGGCATCCGGCCGATGGCGAACATCACGGTGAACATGTTCACCGGGATCCCGATCGCGCGAAGGGTCATGCCGGAGTAGAAGTCCACGTTCGGGTAGAGCTTGCGCTCGATGAAGTACTCGTCGTTCAGGGCCGCGTCCGCCAGTTCGGCGGCGATCTCGATCAACGGGTCGGTCACGTTCATCTGGGCCATGATCTTTTCGGCGGCGTCCTTGAGGATCTTCGAGCGGGGGTCGAAGTTCTTGTAGACCCGGTGCCCGAACCCCATCAGCTTCAGGTTGCTGTCCTTGTTCTTGACCTGCTTCACGTACTCCGAGACCGGCATCCCGCTCTTGCGGATCCACTCCAGCATCTCGATCACGGCGACATTCGCGCCGCCGTGCAGCGGACCCCACAGGGCGCACACGCCGGCCGAGCAGCTGGCGAACATGTTCGCCCGGCTGGAGGCCACCATGCGCACGGTGCTGGTCGAGCAGTTCTGCTCGTGGTCGGCGTGCAGCAGCAGGAACAGGTTGAGCGCCCGCGACACCTCCGGCGTCGGTTCGTAGGACTTGAACGGCAGCGAGAACATCATGTGCAGGAAGTTCTCGACGTACTTGTAGTCGTAGCGCGGGTACATCAGCGGTTCGCCGACCGAGGACTTGTAGCTCGCGGCGGCGATGGTACGGACCTTGGACATGAGGTGGGCGGCGGCGGCTTCGATGTCGGCGTCGTCGTCGATGTCGCCCTGCGGTTCGTGCACGCTGACGGCGTTGATCATGGCCGAGAGGATCGCCATCGGGTTGGCGTTCGTCGGGAAGCCGTCGAAGTGCTTGCGCATGCTCTGGTGCAGCATCGAGCTCTCGGTCAGCAGATCGCTGAACCGGTCCCGGTCGGCCACCGTGGGCAGCTTGCCGAAGATCACCAGCCAGGCCACCTCGACGAAGGAGCTGTTCTCGGCCAGCGTCTCGATCGGAATGCCCCGATAGCGCAGGATGCCCTTCTCGCCGTCGATGTAGGTGATCGACGACTTGCACGACCCGGTGTTGCCGTACCCGTCGTCCAGCGTGATGTACCCGGTGGTGTCACGCAGCTTGCTGATGTCGATGGCCAGTTCGCGTTCGGTACCCTCGATGACGGGCAGTTGGTAGGAGTTCCCGTCCAGGTCGATCCGACAGGTATGGCTCATCTGGACTCCTTCGTCCTCGGCGCGGGCGCCGGGCTCGACATGCTTCCGCTCCCAACCTATGCAAAGCCGGTGTCCGGGGCACCCCGCCGGTCGCCGGATGTCACGTGATCGACCGCCGAGCGGGCGATTCCTGCGATGGCCGCGAACCTAGCCGCTACCCACCGGCGGCACCGTGGGCTGCAGAGCGGTCGGCTGGGGCAGGGAGGATCCGCCGCCCGCGGCCGTGGCCTGGGTCGCCTTGATCTGCTTCAGGCCCGAAGTGATCATGCCCAGGATCAGGAACCAGGCAAGCACCCCCAGCGCCGCGTACTTGAGCAGGAACGGCAGGGTGACCCCGTAGTCCCACATCGCGTGCAGGGCGATGACCAGGCCGAGGACGCGGAGCACGCGCAGGTCGACCAGCATCGCCGGGGTCAGGTGGCGGTCGCGCTTGACCCGCCACAGGGCGCCGGCGGCGAGCGCGGTCCAGACCACGTGCCCGAACGGGGCCAGCGCCCCGCGCAGGAAGATCAGGCTGATCGCCGCGTCGACGTCGATCCTGCCGCTGGCCAGCAGGGTCCTCAGTGCGTATCCGGCCGACTCGAACGCGGCGAACCCGGCGCCGACGGCCGCCCCGAACAGCATTCCGTTCAGGATCCAGGGGAAGCGCATCCCCGGCATCTGCAGCATGATCACGAAGACGGCGATGAGCTTGCCGGTCTCCTCCAGCACGCCGGTCAGCAACGGGCCCACCCACGGGTTGTCCGAGCTGCCGATCTCGACCAGGACCAGGGTGATCGCCAGGGAGATCAGGCCTCCGGTGAGGAAGGCCCGGGCGACCACATAGAGCGACACGTTGCGCGGGGTGTTGGTCTCGAAGAAGAAGACCAGCACGGCCAGCGGGACGACGAAGCTGCCGATCATGATCATGCCGGGGAGCAGGTTGGGGTTCTGGAAGATCTTGACCAGGGCGACGAAACCCAGGAACAGCAACGAGGCCGAGGCGTACAGCCGCACGAACATCCACGGCTTGGGCCAGTCCGATTCGACCTGGTCCAGCGGCGGGGTGAAGCCGGGCAGGCCGGTCGCGAAGTTCAGTTCGATCTCGTCCCGGCTGTGCCGCTGGGTGGCCAGGGAGAGCAGCTCGCGCAGGCTGAATCCCGTGATCCGTTCCACGCCGGCGAAGTCGGCCAGGCGGTCGGTGAAACCGAGGACGGCGTTGCGTGAGGGCTGCTGCACGGTGGTGCCACCGGCGTCGGGAGCGGCGTACGGAGCCGCGTAGGGCGCCATGTCGGTGACCGGCGCGGACAGACCCTGGACGGGAGGGCCCTGAGGGGCCTGCGCCGACGCAGGCTGCGCAGGGGTGGCCCGGGCGACGGAGTCGTGCTGAGGGCTGGCCTGCGGGGGCGTGGAGTCGAGCAGGGGCCAGGCCTGGGCGAGCGCCAGCCAGCTGGTGGCGCCGTCCGGCCAGAACATGACGGACGGCGGGAGCTGGCGGTTGATCACCCAGTGGCGCACGTGTTCCGTCGGGTGCGGCCCCGACGTCGACCCGTCGACATGCACGAACCAGTCAGCCACCACGACCCCCGAACACAGACCTGCGCCGGCTCGATCGAGAGGCGACCTCCGGCCCATTCGACACGGTAGTCGGCCCAGGTCCCCCGCGGGACGATTGATGGTTGATTGCCGAGGTGGACGGGTCTGGGGCTCGGCCCGGTGGTCGCCGCGCCGGGAACGCCGACGACGTGCCGGCGCCACGGACCGGCTACCCTCCGACGATGAGCAAGGTCGATGCGCAGCGCGCGCTGCGGGATGCCCGGTACGCCGCCTATCGAGCGAGCAGGGCGGCTGCGGGCGTTCCCATCGACGACGCACCGCCGCCCCCGCTCAGAGTCCGCTCAGCCGAGCCGAAGCCTTCCGCCGAGCCCGAGCGACCCGCTGCAGCCTCGCCCGCGGCCGCGCCGTCCGGGGCCGTGACCGGGGCCGTGACCGGGGCCGTGACCGGGGTCGTGACTGAGGTCGTGAACGAGGAGGTCGCCGAGGACGTGGCGCCGGCGCTGTGCGGGCACCGCAACATCGGCAACAAGACCTGCCAGCGTCCGGCCGGGCATCCCGAGAAGAACCACCGCTACACGTAGCGCTCGTCCCCACTCCCACCTCGCGCTGTCAGTGGGCGGGGCAGGGGGGCCCCGCGCGGTTGCCCCGGCCGGGCTCTCGCGGGAGGGTAGGCCGCAGATACCTCACGCCCGCAGGGCCGACGACCGGAGGAGCCGTGTTCGAACCGGAGGAGCAGATCGAGGCGCTCGACACGGCGTCCTGCGCCCGCCTGCTCGCGTCGACCCAGTTCGGTCGGCTCGCCGTCGTGGCCGACGGCAGACCGAGGATCATCGTGTTGAACCACGCCGTGATCGGCCGCGACGTGGTGTTCCGCACCGCGCCCGAGGCCTTCCTGGTGGGCGCCACCGAGGGTGGGGCCGCATTGGACGCCGTGTACGAGGTCGACAGCGCGTTCCCGGCGGGGCGCTCGGGTTGGTCGGTGATCGCCGCCGGGCAGCTGGTCCGCGAGCGCGACGAGGCCCGGATCGCCGCGGCCCGGACCAGGGTCGCGCCCTGGGCCAACGGCGACCGTGACGTCGTCCTGCGCCTGGACGTCGCCCAGCTCACCGGGCGCCGGGTCGGACCGCTCTGAACCTGGTCGGAGAGCGAGCCCGTTCTCGACGAGTCAGTGGTGCAGGACCGGGATCCAGCGCGGTCCGGTGTGCGCGCGACGGCCGAGCAGGGTCAGGACGGCGGGCAGCAGCACGCCGCGCACCACGGTCGCGTCCAACAGGATCGCAGTCGCCAGGCCCACCCCGAGCTGCTTCATCTCCAGTGTCGACAGGGTGGCGAAGATGGAGAACACGGCCACCATCACCACGGCCGCGCTGGTGACCACGCCCGCCGAGCGCACCACCCCGAGCCGAACCGCTTCGCGCGGTGCGGCACCGCCGGTGAACGCCTCCCGCACCCGGCTCACCACGAACACGTGGTAGTCCATCGACAACCCGAACATGATCAGCGGAATCCACGAGGCGACCGAGCCGATCGAGGTGAAGTCGAGCAGGCCCTCTGCCCAGTCCCGCTGGAACACCAGGGTCATCGCTCCGTAGGCCGCGCTGACCGAGAGCAGGTTCAGCACCACCGTGGCCACCGCGAGCCAGAGCGAGCCGAACGACACCAGCATCACGAGCAGGGTCAGCGCCAGCACGAAGCCCACCACCCACGGCAGCCGGTCGGTCATCCAGGTCGACAGGTCCGCCGCGTCGGCGGCGCCGCCGACGTGCACGCTTGCGCCGATCCCGCTCAGGCCCGCCGAGACCACCGGGACGACGTCGGCCCGGATCTGCGCCACGACCTCACCCATCGCCGGGTCACTGACCTCGAGCGGCACCGCCAGTGCCAGGACGTGCACGGTGGAGTCGGTGGAGGCGGACACCGACGGCTCGGCCCCGACCACTCGCCCGGTCGCTGTCGCGGCTCGGAACCCCTGCGCCAGAGTGGTTTCCACCTTCGCCGCGGCATCGGCCGGTGCCTTCACCACGACATCGACGGTGGTGCCGTCCTGCGGGAAGGCGGCGGCCAGCCGGGTGTAGGCGTCGACGCTCTGGAAGCTGCGCGGCAGGCTCTCCGCTCCGGGCAGGGCCGTGCGCATCCCGAGCGCCGGCAGCGCGAGGGCGACCAGCACCCCGGTGGCCGCCGCCGCCCACAGCCAT